>JBLHOI010000020.1:0-13055 GCA_047621375.1 Glaciecola sp. | reverse complement strand
AAGGCCAACACCAGCAGGCATTTTATTTAAAAAGTAACTACCACCTGCATCGGGAAACAAACCAATACTAATTTCGGGCATAGCAAATTTTGACGTATCGGTTGCTATGGCAAATTTAGATGCTGCGAATAAACCGAAACCACCTCCCATTACCATACCACCTCCCCACGTGATAATAGGTTTTGGATAAGTGTTGATACAATAATCAAGGCTGTACTCTTGGCTAAAAAAATCGCTTAAAAACTGCGGTGCATAACGAAGTTTTACATTTTTTCCAAGCTGTTGCTCAGTGCGAATTTGTTTCATTGCTTGATATATTGAAACCACGTCACCACCGGCACAAAAAGCTTTATCACCAGCCGCATCGATTAGCACTGCCACCACTGAATCATCATTACGCCATTGCATCAAGCATGCAGACATTAATTCAACCATATCTAGATCTAACGCATTTAACGACTTTTCTTTATTGAGCGTAATAACACCAATGAATTCGCCATCTTTTTTGCGAGCAAGTAATTTAGTTTCAATAAGTGGCATTTTAAAGTACTTCAATATTAGATGATATTAAACGACGGCCTATAATAACTCGCATAATTTCATTGGTACCTTCTAGTATTTGATGCACTCTTACATCACGAACATATCGCTCTAAAGGGTACTCTTTGATATACCCGTAACCACCGTGAATTTGTAATGCTTGGTTGCAAACATCGAAACCTATGTCGGTAGCAAAGCGCTTTGCCATGGCGCAGTAGGTGCTTTTGTCAGGATGATTATTATCCAACTTACTGGCTGCTAACCTGACCATTTGCCGCGCAGCGACTAATTCCGTTGCCATGTCCGCTAGCTTAAATTGTAAGGCTTGAAAGCTAGCCAATGTCTTACCAAACTGCGTTCTCTCTTGCATATAAGCTTGCGCAGTATTCAGTGCTTGTTGTGCTGTGCCGATCGAGCAGGTAGCTATATTAACGCGCCCTCCGTCTAGTCCTTGCATTGCGAATTTGAAACCTTCCCCCTCATTACCAAGTAATGCAATGGGGCTAACTTCAACATTCACGAAAGTAATCATTCTTGTTGGTTGAGCATTCCAGCCCATTTTTTCTTCTGCTTTACCGTATTCGACACCATTTGCATCAGCAGCTACTACAAATGCTGAAATTCCGCCGGCACCAGCTTCACCGGTTCGTGCCATAACCACAAGAACTTGGGTTGCTCCTGCTCCAGAAATAAACACTTTAGAGCCATTTAATATATAACCTGACTCTGTTTTCTTAGCGGAGGTACGCATTGACGCAGCGTCAGAACCAGAACCCGGCTCAGTTAAGCAATAACTCGCAATCGTTTCACCTGTTACCAACGTTGGCATCCATGTTTCTTTAACTTGTGCTGTACCCCAAGTGGCAATCATCCATGTTGCCATATTATGGATGGTTAGCATTGCAGTCGTTGTTGTACAGCCCATTGAAAGCTGTTCGAATATAATTGAAGAGTCCAGTCGAGATAGCCCTAAACCGCCTTCATCCTCTGGTGTATATAAGCCACAAAACCCGAGCTCACCGGCTTTTTGAATAGCTTCAATAGGAAAGTAATGCTCACGATCCCATTTTGCAGCAAAAGGGGCTAGCTCTTGGTCAGCAAATTGTCTCGCTGTTGCAGCGAAGGCGGTTTGATCTTCATTTAATTCAAAATTCATATATTACTCGCTCTTTTAAATCACTTTTAGTCGACAGTTTGGCTGGGGGTCGAGTTAGATTACCACTGCTATGCCTAGCAGTAGCATATGAGACGATATTCTATTATTTTAATTCAATAGTCATATTTGGGCCTGTCGGAATATCGTCGTCCAACCAGCGAGCTGTTATTGTTTTTGTCTCTGTGTAAAAGCGCACGCCCTGTTTACCATAAGCATGTAAGTCTCCGTAGAAAGAGTTTTTCCAGCCCGTAAATGAGAAAAATGGCAGTGGCACAGGAATAGGAACATTAATACCCACCTGACCGACCTCAATTTCGCTCTGATATTTGCGCGCCGCAGCGCCGCTAGCAGTAAAAATGGATGTACCGTTACCGAATGGATTAGCATTCACGAGTGCGATGGCCTCCTCAAGCGTGTTAACAACCATACAACATAATACGGGGCCAAATATTTCTTGTTGATAAATACTCATTTCGGTCGTTACATTAGAAAATACAGTGGGACCAACCCAGTTACCATTTTCATATCCTTCCAACGTGAAATCAGACCCGTCCACAAGGCATGTAGCACCTTGTTCTTTTCCTTCTTTGATCAACGCCAGCACTTTAGCTTTCGCCTGTGGGCTTATCAGTGGACCGTACCCTGCATCTTTGTCATTCCATAATCCAGGTTTAACAGCCGCAATTTTTGTCGCTAATTCAGGGATCCAATCAGCAGTATCACCCACAAATACAGCAACTGAAATTGCCATACAGCGCTGGCCTGCTGCTCCAACACTTGCACCAACTAAGTTGTTCAACACAAACTCTTTGTTAGCATCGGGCATAATAACGGAATGATTTTTGGCACCAGCAAAGCATTGCGCACGTTTCATGTTGTCTGTTGCTGTCTTATAAATATGTTGACCAACTGGCACACTGCCAACAAATGAGACAGCTTGAATTGCATCATGTTCAAGCAAATAATTAACTTGGACTTTGCCGCCATGCAGCACATTCAACACACCCTTGGGTGCGCCAGCTTCAAGGAAGAGTTCGGCTAACTTCATAGGTGTATTAGGATCTTGTTCGGACGGTTTTAAAATAAATGTATTACCGCAGGCGATTGCCATTGGAAACATCCATAACGGGATCATCGCGGGAAAGTTGAAAGGAGTAATACCCAAACAAACACCTAGCGGCTGTATCATGCTGTAAGTGTCAATGTTAGTCGCAACGTTCTCTACTGTCTCTCCCATCATCATGGAACAAATATTGGCCGCCTGTTCAACTACTTCAATTCCACGCCAAACGTCGCCTTTAGCATCAGCAAACGTTTTACCCGTTTCTTCGGCCAGAATGGTCGCTATTTCATCATGGTTTTCTTTCAGTAAATGCTGGTAGCGCATCATCAGACGAGCTCGCTCTGGCACGGGTACTTTTTTCCAGGTTTGGAATGCGGTGGTTGCAGCACTCACAGCTTGTTCAATTTCAGCAACTGTTGCGCAAGGCGCATGGGCTATAATTTGGTTGTTGGCAGGGTTTGTCACTTCAATAAAATCAGTGGTTGTTGATTGAACGAATTGTCCATCAATTAATTGAGCTATCTTGTTCATAGTAAACCTTCAGATAATTTAATAAGTGAATATGTCCGTACAGTAAACTGACATTACCTTTACGTAAACGTAAAGTATAGTCGGGTAAGCTCTTTATTGTAAAGTTATTGTTACAAATCGCTTATCTATCGCTACATTTAAGGGAACTAAAAGACCTACGTATTTTAGTGCATACCCAAAAACAGGCTGAAATTCATTTAACAGGAATGCAACTTGAGGCGTCAATTGATAAGCTGACTAAGGGTTAAAAATAAGAAGTGTATATGACAAAACATAAAATCAAAATCGCGATAGTTGAGGACAACACGACTGCTCGCCTAAACCTGCGTAGTCATTTACTGTCTATGCGTGAGTTTGATATTACAAGTTATATCAACGGGAAAGAACTTAGAAATGGTTTAAAGACAATTGGCTTTGACCTTGTCGTAATCGATTTTTACTTAGGACAAAACAAAAATGGGGTTGAATGGATACAGTATTTGAAAGAATCAAAATTGATCAAACCGTCGACGGGTATTGTGTTTTTAACATCTGACCGCTTACCGCAGACAATTAGTCAAATCTTAGATATTCATCCTGACGTTCTAATTATCAAGCCTTTCACTATAAAAACACTGCACACCTCCATTAGTCATTACCTAAGCGTTCGTTCAAAAATTAAACCCGCGCTCGAATATTTAGATAATGAACAGCCGGAAAAAGCACTCAAATTGATTAATAACGCACTTCAAGGCACATTAAGCAAACGCGAGCGCGCTGACTTTATCAAGCTAAAGGGCCGCTTATTAATAGGTGAACGACGGTACACTGAAGCGCGAATACTTTATCAAGCTGTCCTAGAGCGATCATCAAATGTCTTATGGGCGCATTGGGGTATCATAAAGAGTGAGTTTTTATCTGGACAATGGCGTCATTGCCAAAACATGCTCGATAGCCTTATTAATGATCAGTTAAACAAAGACAAAGCTTATGAATGGATGGCTTGCGTTGAAATTGGCAAAGAAAACTATGCTTCTGCAGAGAAAATTCTCGACAATATAAAAGAAAATGACCTCACTATTCCAGCGACTAAGCTGAAAGTGTTAGCTTATAAAATGCAAAACCGTAGCGATGAAGCTATTAGGCTGTTAGAAAAAAAACGACAAAGCAACGTTACCATAAAGGAACGCTTTGACGAGTTCACTATTGAGCTCGCTCGGTACCACTTACAAATGGCTGAAAAGTCGGCGATAAATGAACGGGCTACTGAGCTACACGCAGCAAAGTGCCTTATTGGAAACGCTAGTCGCGGTTATTTGGATAATCAAACACAGCATCAGCGTGACTTTATGCTCGCTCTTGTTTGCATATTAGAAGGTGATAAACAAAAAGCCGAACGCATTATTTTTGACAAAACTGTCGGAGATGCTAAAAACGCGAAACTGACTACAATGATAGATGCGATTAAAGTTTGGTTTGGCTTGGGTAACGATGACAAAGCGCGAGAGATTTGGATTGAGGTTGATCGCAAATTATCTGCTGAAGATGACCAAATAGACCAGATATTATCAGGTAACCTTATTTTACAGACCGAGAAGTATCTTGGTCTGTCAAAAGAAAAAGCGAAACGTGTTAATGACCAAGGAATGGTTTTCTATCTCGACAATCAACTAAACGACGCTATTGAGTTATTTTATAAAGCACGTCAATTAAACGCTAGCGTTCCTGCTTTTACACTTAATTTGTTACAGTGCTTGAGTGATATTAAAAAAGCCGAATATAAAGACCAACAAACCTTAGCCTTGATAAACGAATTAGAGGACAAAAACCTATCTGATTCGAACCGTAAACGCTATAACTTAATTAGGAAAAAAATTAACGATTTTCCAGAGGCGTATAGTATGCCTATTTGCGCTGAGGATTTATCAGAAAATATGGCTTAAAAAAAATCATAATATCAGCACTAAATTACTGACTATTATCAACTCGCTGTTACAATACAAAAAATACTTTATTGAGAGAATAATATGGCTAGCACATTTTATGATTTAGATTACGTCGCTAACAACGGCGAAACGGTCCCATTTAAGCAATATGAAGGCAAAGTAGTCCTCATTGTTAACACCGCAAGCAAATGCGGATTTACGCCGCAATACGATGGTCTGGAAGCTTTATACAAGAAACATAAAGAAAGTGGGCTTGAGGTCATTGGCTTTCCTTGCGATCAATTTGGTAATCAAGAGCCAGGTACTGATAGCGATATTGCACAGTTTTGCGAAATGCGATTCAAACTATCCTTCCCACTATCTAAAAAAATAGAAGTTAATGGCGACAACTCAGCACCTATTTATAAACTGTTAAAAGACGCTGCCCCTGGCGTTTTAGGTAGTAAAAGAATTAAATGGAATTTCACTAAATTCTTGGTAAACAAACAAGGACAGGTCGTAAAACGCTACAGTCCGACGACCAAACCTGCGCAGATTGAAGCTGATATCACGGCTGCGTTAACGGCTTAATTTGCATTAGCGCATTTCAGATTCAGCTTCATTAGCCTTTCTGAATAATTAAATGAAAGTACTTACCGAGCCACATGTAGGGTTCGGTTGCCCCATATTTTATTTCCAGTGCAAGTATTCTGTCATACTCAAGAACTTGTTTACTGCGATCTTGTAAGTAGTCGTGAAAACAACGAACCCCTCCTTTATGCTCAATTATGTAGGTTGGATACTTGTCCTTAATATATTGAATAATATCGTTTGGACGTTGCGCGTTATGAGGATTTAATCTGACTTGATTACGCGCTTTGAGACCAACATCAATATAGTCAAAATTACCCCATATAGCGTTATTAAATAAAGCGGCATCGCGATTAAAGAAACTCAACGATAAGCGACCCCCCTTGCGCAACTGAGTAAATAATTTATCGACAATAACAAGGGGCTCTTGTACCCACTCCAGTACAGCATGACAAAGTACGATATCAAATTTTTGAGGATAGTTGAGTGACAATATATCTACTTTTTCAATCAGCGTATTTGTTTCACCCGCCAAACGTTGCCTAGCAATATCGAGTACTTCCTCTGAACCATCACTCAGAATGACGTTGTGACCAGCTTGCGAAAACTCTAGCGACATCATCCCCGTTCCGCCTCCGGCATCTAGGACGTAGCAAGGTATTGGTGAATTAATTAACCCCGACAAATAATGCAATAAAACCTGATGGCGCAAGCGTCCTTTACTCGTACCATAGATATTGTTGTCAAATTTACTGGCAATACCATTAAAAAACGTATCTGTTGGCGTAACTACTTTTCTTTCTTTCATGTTTTATCTTGCGTGCCTAGTATCGAAATAAAGGTTTATGAAACTAAATTTTAGCAAACTATTACTGCCGCATGCCGCGCACTACTTAAGGGAGAAACACCCACGACACAATCGTCATCTTAATTATGCTGGGTTATGAATATCCACAAATTCAACATTAATGCCGCACTCCTTCTTTAAATACTCACCTAAGGCTTTAACACCATAACGTTCAGTGGCATGATGACCAGCAGCAAAATAATGAATATCGAGTTCTCTCGCGCTATGTGTAGTTTGCTCTGATATTTCACCAGAAATGAAAGCATCAATACTTAGCTCTACGCAATCATCAATGTACCCTTGACCTCCACCTGAGCACCAAGCAACTCGCTTTATTGGTTTTTTCGAGATGCCACTCACGTGTAATACGTCTCGATCTAATGCTTTCGCTATTTGTTTTTGAAAACCCATCGCATCAATTTCAACTGGCAATTCTCCGAACATAACAATGCCACTTGGTTTTAAAACAGGGTGAGAGCGGACATCACTCATATTCAAAATATGACCTAACTGTGCGTTATTACCTAATGTTGGATGTATATCAATGGGTAAGTGATAAGCGAGCAAATTAATATCATGAGTTAAAAGTGATTTAATACGGCGCATCTTTATACCCGTAATGGGCTGTGATTCGCCTTTCCAAAAATAACCGTGATGCACCAAAATACAATCAGCATTGCGCTTTATTGCTTCATCGATTAACGCTTGCGAGGCGGTAACACCTGTAATTACTTTTGTAATCAGGTCAGCGCCTTCCACTTGTAGCCCATTGGGGCAATAATCGTTAATTGCATTTGGTAGCAACAAATCGTCAATTAACGCAATAAATTCACGCCTTTTCACAAAAAACATCTCCAAAACACTCAAATTAGACTTTTGAAATAAAAAAGGTATATTAACATTACTATAAAAAAAAAGGTTCATAAGATCGTATGAGCAAATTAGACAAAGACAGCGTCTTAGCAAAATTCACAGCAGCTTACGAAGCGGCAAATGGAGCGGCACCAACAATCGAAGCTAAAGGTGGTTGGTACAGTGTAGACGGTGGTAAAAACATTCGTTTAGCACAATTAGAGGAAATGGCTGATAGCATCGGCTCGGCGCCAGTTCCTAAAAAGCAAAAAGCAGAAAAATCGGCTAAAGTAGATAAGCCGGACGAAGCAAAGCCCAAAGCACCCGCTAAAACAAAAGCTAAAAAGTCCGCTTCCAGTTTTTCAGTGAAAGACTTTTACACTAAGCAAATTCAAGATATTAATTCAGGTGCAAAAGCGCCTCGTTAGTATCACCGATTTGTGCTTAAGTTAACCGATACTCAGGTTACTTATTAAAAAAGCGGCCTAGCCGCTTTTTTATTGTCTTTAATTTACTTTTTTAAACTAGCGGTATAGCTTATTACCGGCATCAACTAGTCGCATAAGTGTCTGCTCTATTGCTTGATAAGCTGAAAATCCGAGCTTTTGAGCGAATGTCTTTTTCGTCGCATATTTAATATGAAACAATCTATAAAGGTTATTAGCCTCCATTAAAAAGTCATCTGATGTTTTCAATTCGTCGACTAAATTTAATGCTTTAGCACGTTGACCATACCAATACTCACCCGTCGCTACTTTATCAATATCAAGCTGTGGACGATTTTGTTTAACAAAGTCTTTAAACATAACATGCACGTCTTCAATCTCTTCTTTGAATTTAGTGCGACCTTCATCTGAGTTTTCACCAAACATCGTTAACGTACGCTTAAAATTACCAGCCGTGTGTTGTTCAAATTCAATGTCGTTTTTATTTAGTACTTTATTGAAATTAGGTAGTTGAGCAATAACACCAATCGAACCAATAATAGCAAAAGGGGCGCTAATAATGTGGTCTGCTACGCAGGCCATCATGTAACCACCACTTGCAGCCACTTTATCCACACTTACGGTTAGCTTAATTTGTTTGTCTTTAATCCGTTGTAATTGAGATGCAGCAAGCCCGTACCCGTGCACAACACCACCACCGCTTTCAACGCTGACCAACACTTCATCATCTTTTGTTGCAACACAGAGTATTGCTGTAATCTCTTCACGCAATTGCTCTACTTCTTGTGCGTTCATAGAACCATTGAAATGCAAAACGAACATATTGTGTTTCTTTTCTTCGGCTTTTTTCGATGACTTTGCGTTTTTTTTCTGTTTTTGTTTTTCTTCTTTCTCAAATTTCTTCAACTCGTCTTTATCTAAAAGTACAAGCTGTGCTTCGCTTTTAATATCGTCAAAATGTTCTGACAAAGACTCAAATTCAAGGTTACCGCTTGTGCTTGATTGCTTCTGTTTGACTGCCAAACTAATAATAAAGCCAACAACGACTAAAATGGCAACAACAATGGTAATTGCCTTCGCCAAAAATAAACCATATACAAATAAAAATTCCAAATTTCACTCCTGTTTACCGCATTTGTTATGCCCTATGTTGGGCCAAAAACAAAAGGATCAAGCACCATTCACTGATGTTGCCATATCTTTTTGTCTATACTTTGTCGTGTTCGTGCACCAAAGAAATTTATACCATACAAATACACTATAAAGTCAAAATAAGGATAAATTTAGTCTAATTATTGGTGAGCCTTGCTTGTTATATTCCTTTCAACGATGGAATTATATAACTTATGCTTCTGGCTTGCTGCGCGAAGCAAAAAGCCAGCAATTGTGCTGGCTTTCTCACTCTATTTAAGCGTGTTTACAAATAATTCTAATTTGCTACAACAGCTTCATTTGTCACCACAATTGCCGTTGCACTTGACCCAAAGTAGTTTGCCACTTGGCGCTGCATTTCTCCTGTAACTGCAGGACTACTAGCAGGACTCAAACTACTTGCATGAGCACCCTCAACAAATTTCACTATACCGCTTACAGGTGAAGTGCTTATCGTAGTAGATGATATTTGCTCTAAGTCCATAATATCGGCTAACGCTTGCTGACCCGCCAACGGCAGGGCTGTTGTTACCGGAATAACTTGGTCAGGTAAATTATCACCACCATCTCCAATCACAGTCATCATGTGTACTGGCGTATTATCAGCCAAAGCCGTGAAGTAGTTTATAGGATCAGCCGAATCAATCATGGTTTGTGCAGCAAATGAGAATTGATTAAACAATGCATTTGCTCCTGCAAGCTGTTCTGACGATAAAGCCGCAAGGAAACCACTCACCGCGCCTACTAATTGTGCTTCGGACACATCAACCGTGCCAAATGTACTGATTAGAAAGGCTTGAAAATCTGGCGAACCTTGCGACAAAAGTAAGCCTTTAATTAGCGGACCGAATGCTGCTGACTCTAATAAGAAATTTGCAGTACCGCCTCCTGGAGACTCCAAAGACGCAGCTTGGATCGCAAACATGCTATCAAAAGCGCTCAACGGACCCACAAAGCCCGTATTAGCTAATGAAGCAAAGTTACCGCCTGTCATTGCACCAAGAGATACGCCAAACACAGAAACCTTCGATGTATCGATATCAACTGATTGTGATGCTGTCGTATCAACAACCGCATTTAAGCCTAACCTTAAGCCTAATAAATCCGAAACACTTTGACGCAAGTTATCTCGCCCTGCAGGAAGAACAGCTAGATTCAAATAATGTGTAGCACTAACTGTTGTTGCATTTAATTCATCAACGCCATCGTCATTTAAGTCAAACCCACGTGAACCGTGAATAGGTTGGTCAATAGCAAAGGTAGCGAAACCAGCAAGTGATAAAGCGCCAGTAACTGCCAGCATATCTTCTTTTTGCGACGTAATACCGTGCGCCAAGATTACGACAGGCCAGCCATCCTCTGGCTTCTCAAGAGTAAAGCCAAGAGCAGTAGCAACTTGTGGATTAGGCACTGTAACTTGCACATCTAGTGTTTCAAAACCCAAATTTGAGCCATTCAACTGTGGCACAGGGCTAAATTTCGTTAAGTTACGATCACGATCCAACAATTCACCATCAATCCTGACATCAGCTAAACCAACTTGGTTACACAACGCAGCATTGGGACCAGGCGTAGCAGTTGCCAACACCGCACCAGCGTTAGCTAACACGATACCGCTGTCACAAGCAGAGGTCCAAAAGCTATTGATTGGCGCTAATGGATTTTCGGCCGTAGGAATAGCTGAATAATAAGGTAATGAGATACTACCTTCAAAACGACTCGCTGCACAGAATTGGCCAACTTGACCCAGAATACCAACAGAAACACCGGCAGCAAAAACATTCACTTCAGCAGTTTCGCTACCGAATCCACCGCCAGCGCTAACTAACAAGCCAGAACAAGTCGTAAACGAGGTAAAATCAGCTGCATTAATAACCGTAATCAGACCTTCAGCTTCTGGTGGTAAGGCAGCTATACCCTGCTGAACTGCGCCAGCAACAAGCTGCGCTGAAACCAGACCTAGTGCTTCCATCGAGTTAGTTCCAGATTCAACGTCTTTGGTAACAATAGCGGGCAATGCTTGCCCTGCAGTTGGATCACCTGCAGCAGCTCGTCCTGCAAATTCTGCAATCATGAGTTGTTTTACAGTATCGAGCACGTTAGTTACTGATTGTGTAGTAAATGCTGACACATAGGTTACGTTATCAGTTTGAACACCCGCATTTTCTAATGAACTTAAATGCAAGTTTATCAATGTTTGTAGGTTTAGTTGTGACTCAGTTGCCAAGGGTTTAGTTTCTATATCCTGAGCAACTAAGTCCCATGTTGATGAACCTTTCACTGGCTTTCCCGATGAATCCTTAAGATCTTCTGTCATTACTAAAAGATAACCTTGAGCTGCTTTCAAGGGCTTAAGCGGAACGACCGTAATTGTGTTGCTGTCAGCAAGGCCAAGCACGTAATCAACACCGAAAGTCAATTTATCGCCCACTTTACAGCCTGCACTCGGAATAGGAATAGCAGCACAATCAGCATCTTGCTGGTTTAAACCCAACGTAGCTTCATATAAATGTACACCTGCACCCAGCGTGTCAGCGTTAAGAGAAGTATTTGATGGTGTTTCAACGTTAATTACGAAAGGCTGGTTTGTAGACCATCCATCGAGAATATTCAACGCGTTTTGCGGATCACCAAAGTTTGTCGGATCGACAACAGGAATATTAAGGGTATAGTCGAAAAAACCGTCAGCTCCAGGAAGCATTAATAAGTCATTTGGAATATTCAGATTACCATTTGCAGGATCAAAGACGACGCGCGAAAAAGGCGTTTGTGGCGTCGCTTTAGTTATAATCTCTTCCAGTTTATCACCGCCGCAACCAGATAGGCCTAAGGCAGCCAAAACACCAGTACTAATTAATAATTTGTTCATTCATTTTCCCCACTTGTTTACATATAATATTTTTCCAACGCACTTCATCTAATTTGAATACGCCAGTTATGCGGATAGTCTAACAAGTATGACCAGTTACTATTAACCTTATACTATTGACTTTAAGTTCACTTTGCAAAGGTTTGTCAATACTTTGTAATTAAAGATCCTAATTTTGCGTAAATCAACACGAACCGCTTTAGCCGGACTATATAGTGGGTTAACATACTCACCTCAGATTATTAGACAATGACAATTAGTGTAACTATGCAATCACACTTAGAATACAAGACTACAGAAAACGTATTACAAAATAAAACAATTATTATTACTGGCGCCGGTGATGGTATCGGTAAGCAAGCAGCTATCACTTTCGCAAGCTACGGTGCAGAGCTTATCTTGCTGGGTAGAACCGTCGCAAAACTCGAAAGTACATATGATGCAATAATAGACAATGGTGGTGTAACTCCAACAATCGTGCCGATTGACTTTAAAGGTGCTACGCCTAAACACTATCAAGATATGGTTGCTAGTATCGAAGGGCAGTACAAAAAAATTGATGTTGTTTTGTTTAACGCCAGCATTCTTGGTAATTTATGCCCTTTCGAAGAAATAAAAGAATCTGAATTCTTAGAGGTTAATCAAGTTAATCTTAATAGCCAGTTTTTCATGACTCAAGCGCTATTGCCTTTATTAAAGAAAAACAAGTCAGCCTCGGTTATTTACACAACGTCATCTGTCGGTCGAGCAGGTCGTGCGTACTGGGGAACATATAGTATTTCTAAGTTTGCAACTGAAGGCATGATGCAAGTACTTGCAGATGAATATAAAAATTCAGCAGTTAGATTCAACTGTATAAATCCTGGAGGAACAAGGACAGCAATGAGAGCAAAAGCCTTTCCCGGTGAAAAGCCCAATTCATTAAAAACGCCCGAAGATATCATGCCTACTTACTTATATTTGGCCTCCGATGATAGCAAAGATATAAATGGACAATCGTTGGATTGCCAGCCGCAATGAAACTCAGATGTTGGCTGAAATTTGCATAAGCTCAAAAGGCAACAACGAAAAAAGGGTAACCCAGTTTATTGGGGGCACTTCAGG
>JBLHOI010000019.1:0-13095 GCA_047621375.1 Glaciecola sp. | reverse complement strand
GATGGATAATTCCAGCGTTGATGCGTTAGTTGTGTCGACTGCATCGGTGTCACCATGTTGATGTTTAATTAGTGGATTTGTCATTACATTTCTCGCTTCATTGGTTATTGCTCTTCGTGGCGCTTTCCCTACGCCAGCTCTACAACATTGATAGTGCGTTTTTCTTCTTCAGTCGCGGGTCTTATTTGACCGCGTTCTTCGACAAAAGTGATGTTGTTATCTTTCTGATTACTGTTAACAAACTGGCGAAAACGTTTGCGCGTCTCAGGATCTTCAATCGCTGTTTTCCATTCGCATTGGTAGGTATCTACAACCACTTGCATTTGCGCTTCGAGCTCAATTGCAATGCCCAATGCATCATTGATAACGACGTCTTGAAGGTAAGTTAAGCCCCCTTCCATGTTGTCCATCCAAACCGAGGTACGTTGCAAACGGTCTGCCGTTTTCACGTAAAAAGACAGTATTCTATCTATGTATTTGACGAGGGTTTTAGTGTCGAGATCGATTGCAAATAAATCGCCATGTCTTGGCTTCATGCCACCATTTCCGCAAACGTATAAATTCCATCCATTGTCTGTGGCAATAATGCCTATATCTTTACTCTGTGCCTCAGCACACTCCCGAGTGCAACCCGACACGCCAAACTTAATTTTATGTGGAGCACGCAAGCCCTTGTAACGGTTTTCTAATTCAATGGCTTGTCCAACGGAATCTTGCACACCAAAGCGACACCATGTGCTTCCGACACAAGACTTAACGGTGCGCAGCGATTTGGCATAGGCATGCCCAGTTTCAAAACCACCCGCTACGAGGCGCTCCCAAATATCAGGTAAGTCTTCAACTCGGGCCCCAAATAAATCGACACGTTGGCCGCCAGTAATTTTGGTGTAAAGACCATAGTCTCGGGCAACTTCACCGAGTAAAATTAGTTTTACCGGCGTAATTTCGCCACCAGGAACCCGAGGTACAACTGAATATGTTCCGTCTTTTTGCATATTGCCAAGGAAAATATCATTGGTATCTTGCAAACCTAAGTGTTCTTTTTGCAGAATAAAATTATTATAAACCGAGGCAAAAATTGACGCCGACAGAGGTTTACATATTTCGCATCCCAAACCTCTGCCATGCTGCTGAATTAGTGCATCAAAAGACGCAATGCCTTCCACTTGTATAAGATGAAATAACTCCTGGCGTGAGTAAGCAAAATGTTCACAGATGTCTTTTTTAACCTCCACACCACGTTTACCTAACTCGGTATCGACGAGGTTCTTCAGCAATGCAGCGCAACCTCCGCAGCCCGAACTCGCTTTTGTGCAAGACTTAACGCTACTAAGGTTTCCGTTACCTTGGTCTATTGCTGCCACAATGTCGCTCTTGGACACATTGTGACAAGAGCATATTGTTGCTGTCATTGGCAAAGCGTCAACGCCTAATGCAGGAGCAGCGCCCCCTATTGAGGGCAGGATTAATGACTCTGGACATTCAGGTAAGTCAATCGAATTAAGTGCATATTGGAGTAGAGTATCGTAATCACTTGTATCGCCCACTAATACTGCACCAAGAAGTTTAGTTTGCGTGGCATCAACAACAATTTTCTTGTAGACACCAAGCGGTTGGTTTTCATAAGTATAAGACAGCGCACTCGCTGTCTTGGCTTGAGCATCGCCAATGGAACCAACTTCAACACCCATGAGCTTTAGTTTGGTGCTCATATCGGCACCCTCAAACTTGAGTGTTTTATCTGATTCACCGTTCAAAATATGTGAAACAGCGGCTCTAGCCATCGAATAACCTGGCGCAACTAAGCCAAATATTCGTTGATCCCAAAGCGCACATTCACCCACGGCATAAATATTTTCATCTGAAGTTAAGCAATAATTGTTAATCACAATGCCGCCACGTTCGCCGATACGTAAATGGTGCGCTCTAGCTAGCGCATCACTCGGGCGAATGCCAGCTGAAAACAGGATCATATCCGTTTCTAAGAAAGTACCATCAGCAAAATTCATGCGATATCTGCAGTCGCGACCAGCGACAATTTCTTGGGTCGCTTTTTCAGTATGCACTGTAACGCCAAGTGCGGTAATTTTGTCTCTTAGCAATCTACCACCCGATATATCAAGCTGCACAGCCATAAGCTGAGTTGCAAATTCAACGACATGTGTTTCAAGACCCGCTTCCTTAAGCGCATTCGCGGCTTCTAAACCTAAAAGACCACCTCCAACAACAACGCCTATTTTACTGGTCTGCGCGGAAGCTTGAATATCATACAAATCCTCGATCGTGCGATAAACGAGACAATGCTCTTGCTCACTGCCAACAATGGGAGGAACAAACGGGTATGAACCTGTTGCCAAAACGAGCTTGTCATAGCAAAATTGTTGACCTGCTTTGGTGCTAACTATTTTTTTTACTTTGTCGATGTCCGTTACCCAGGCATTAGTATGAAAACTAATATTGAGTGACGCATAATGTTCAGGAGTGGTCATTGCTAGATCGTCTGGTGTTTTACCACTGAAAAATTCAGACAAATGCACTCGATCATAGGCTAAACGCGGCTCACCCGACAACACACGAATTGAACTATTGGGGCTTTGATCGCGCAATTGTTGTACGAAATGATGCCCGACCATTCCGTTGCCAATGACGACGATATCGTCTTTAGTGATATTATTAATAATTGACTTCGCCATCTTTTCTTTCCTTTTCAGGCATAAAAAAACCCACAGTCGATCGAGGATCTGCTGCGGGCTTCATTGCCGTTATAAATCAACCATCATCGATTGACTATAAAATCTATTGGTTTTGAACTTGAAATGAGTCACCTCGAATCAACCACTAGGCTAATGTGAAAACCGCCTAGATTTTTTTGAACCACGTAAACGTTGGTCTAAAGTCCGATGCCAACCTGTGGCTGGAAACGTAATCCTTGTTTTTCTTATTCACTAAATATGCCAATACGTTTTTTATCATATTTTCATATAGTTAGAGTTAAAGCCGTATTATAAAACGTATTTGACGCACCAAAGTTGCACAAAATTGCTTGATTACAGCGCATTATTTAGTTCGCTTCGATGACCTAGTATGTAGATATGTCGCTCAAAAAAAAAATGTTAAGCCAAAAGTGCAAGATAAAACACACTAGCCAAGTCAACCACTCGATCAATAGACGATAAGTCTGAATAAGCACATTTAATTTTTAATCGACTCGATAAACTTGGTGGCGATATTGAATATCTCATTTGTCTCTAATACTATACTTACCTATCGATAGGTATTAACGTCAATTCCTTTGAAAAATAATTACATTTACATAGATTAAACATGAAAAAATTACAGCCAAAAATAGGTATTATCGGCGGTGGCCTAGCTGGCGTGTATACGGCTTATTTGCTTGCACAACACAATATTACATTCGAAATGATTGAGGCAAAGCCTATTTTGGGTGGTCGGATATGCGGCGAAGACACGAGCTCATCTGATTATAAAATTGATCTTGGTCCTTCCTGGATATTTCCTCATCAACAAGAAATACTAAACCTCGTTTCTAGTCTAGATTTAAGACTAGTCGAGCAATATAGCTCTGGCGATGCTGTTTTTCAGCGCAACGCAAAAGAACAAGTGCAAAAAGTTGCTGGCGTATCACCACCAACCATGTACCGTATATTTGGGGGGACGACCCGACTAATAGCATCATTAGCCCAAGACATAAATCCACAAAATACGAGGTTATCAACAAAAGCTAATTCATTTCAGTATGATGGACAATACTGGCACGTTGAAGTAGAAACTAATAACTCGCAATATGGTTTACAAGAGAACGAAAAGTCGACGCAGTTACATCAAGACACCTCTATTTCTTCGGTATTATATGAACATCTAGTTATCGCTGCACCGCCAAGGGTTATCGCCCATAAATTGTCGTTTAGTCGAACTTGTGGCCTCAAACTCCCTTACCAAGATGGAAGCAACGGACCCAGCGCAGATACTGATAACCAATCTTGGCAAACGCCAGATCTAAACACGAAGTGCGTTGACACATTCCTCAAAGCACTGAGTAATAAATTTGAGCAGACTCCGACATGGATGGCGGCTCAGGCAAAGTTCGCAGTTACTTATAAAACACCCTTTTGGCGCGAGCATGGGCTGTCTGGACAGGCTTTCAGTCATGTTGGGCCTCTAGGTGAAATACATGATGCGTCGTTTGAAGACCATGATGGTAATTCGGTTTTTGCGTTATTTGGCTTTGTCGGCATCCCCTTTGTGCAACGCCAACAAGCATCTCTTGAACAAATGAAAAACGCGTGTTTATCGCAGCTATCGTCAGTTTTTGGGCCAAAAGCTAGTGAGCACCAACAAACCTATTACAAAGACTGGGGTGCTGACCCTTTCATCGCAAATTCTCTTGATCAAAAACAAGCCTCTGTACATCCCCTTATTAATCTCATATCTGAACAAGCGCAGCTCAAACAGCTCAAGCTATATCTTGCGGCTAGTGAGTTTTCTGAAAGTGAAGCAGGCTATATGGAAGGCGCTATTGTGGCAGCCAGACGCGCGGTCGAGAAAATACTTTTGACAGTTTAATAACTTCTGTTTAATTTAACTATTCATAGATAGGCAAATCATAAACCACTACTAATCTGATTTAAATAAACAAAGCGAATGGTATGTTAAAGAGGGATATCACAGCCGTTATTAATGTCACTATCATTGTGAAGAGTCGATTAGCCAAACCGAGTGCTAAAGATGAAAAAAAATAACGAGGATCGAATGAAAATTAACGCAGACTTTTCAAAATTGGCCACTGTTCACACAATCGGTCAAGAGTGGATAGCTTCTCCAATGCCGGGGGTTGACAGAAAACCACTTGATCGCGTTGGCGCTGAAATCGCTAGAGCAACAAGTATTGTTCGTTATGCACCACGAAGTCATTTTTCGCCTCATACGCATAGTGGTGGTGAAGAATTCGTTGTTCTCGATGGCGTTTTTCAGGACGAGAATGGCGACTACCCAATTGGCTCTTATGTGCGCAACCCTCCTCAGTCGAGGCATAAGCCAGGTTCGCAAAAGGGCTGTGTTATTTTTGTAAAGCTGTGGCAGTTTCAGCCAAATGATCGCCAACATGTAAATCTGCAGATGGATAACGCTGAAATAACCTTTGCAGATAATCAAAACAACGTTGTAGAAAGGCTACTGTTCGCTGATCAACATGAACAAGTAAAACACATTGCACTCTCCAAGAATACTCAGTGGCATAGCGACGCAGCAAATGGCAATGAAATATTAGTGCTTAGCGGTCGGGTTTTGCATAATCAGATTCAGTTAGATAAGCATGACTGGTTACGTGTTCCTCTAGGAGAAAAATTGCATCTTCAAGCATCGAGTGAAGGTGCAACAATATGGATTAAAACAGGTAATTTACCCGATATTGAAAATCAAATAAATCGAGTTAAATGCCTAAATTAGCATTAGTAACATATTGACCCTGGCCTGTTTACTCTGGCAAAGCCGACACTGCTGCTGCCACTAAACCGCGCGGTGTTATCTAACTTAACAACGCAAGTTCTGGTCACTTCAGTCCGGTGCCAAGACGATGAATAATCCAGGTATTGGTAACTAATGGAAAGCAAGCTAACCATTACTAGTGGAATGGTTAAGTCGTACAATCACAAACCTGTCTATTGTTGAACAGCATGTTTTATCTATAACTCAACTTTTTTGTTGAGTCTCGTTTTTTACAGCTTTTGTAGACTTTGCATTATCCACTGTTTTAATTGGGTTTCGCTCATCCCGCCCGACATTCGATTAATTTCTGCCCCTTTATGAAAAAATATTAGCGTTGGGATAGACCGAATTGTCGCATCCGCAGACACTGCATTTGCGCTTTCAGTGTCGACTTTTGCAAATAGAATACCATCAGACTCTTGCGCTACTCTCTCAAATGCAGGTCCCATTGCTTTGCATGGCCCACACCAACTTGCCCAAAAATCGACGATGACGGGCATGTGGTTATTTTCTATATAAGGATAAAAGCTGCTGTCATCCAAGTCTATTGGTTTACCGCTATAAATGGCCTCACCACATTTTCCGCACTTAGCACCAACATGCGTTTTATCTTCTGGAATGCGATTGGTTGATGAACAATGTGCACAAACAATATGCATGTCTTCTCCTTAGGTTCAAAAAAATGATACTTCACTATAAGAATTCGAATGTTGCAAATTTAACGATAAAACGCAACAGTAGGATATTACTTAAAATAACAATTGAGACAACACAATGCTTAAATTATACGGATTTGACGTAAGTAACTATTACAACATGATCAAACTAGCAATGGCCATAAAGGGTATCGAATATGAAGCCGTTACGACATATCCAAATCAAACTCCCGAGTACCTCGCAATTTGCCCTACCGGTAAAGTGCCTGCATTAGAAACCGCAGATGGCGTATTAATTGAAACTAATGTCATTTTAGAATACTTAGATGAATTATCTCCTGAGAATCCATTAATTCCAGGTTCAGCTTATGAGCGTGCCAGAGTTAGAGAGTTGATGAAGATGGTTGAACTGTATATAGAATTGCCTGCGCGACGCTGCCATACCGAGGCTTTTTGGGGTGTACCGGTGCACGAACAAACTAAAACAGAAGTAAAACGCGCTCTCCTCAATGGTATACAAGCCTTATCTCGTGCAGCTTCATTTTCGCCTTACCTTGCTGGTGATAAAATGACAGCAGCAGATATATTTTTCTTGTATTCAATGGGCTTAGCATCAGCGGTGGCCAAAAAATTATTTGAAATTGACTTGTTTGCCGAAGCACCTGGCGCAAAGGCCTTATTTGCAACCCTAAACGCTATGCCAGAAGTTAGGGCTATCGCGAAAGCTCAAGCTGCAGCTCAACCTGACTTCAATGCATATTTGGCAAAAGCGTTTGCAAAAAAGTAGTCAACATTGAATTATTTGCAGCGGACTTTTTTAGTCCGCTCATGTTCACCTGATCTTTATACTTTCAATGAATACTATTATAGTAAAGTGGCCTAGGTTGACGTACGATGCACCCAATCGAACCCGCCCCTTTTTACTATCTATGACTAAGCAATCCAGTCCTTCCTCATTGCCACTCTAGTTAACAGCAACAAACCAACTGCAACGAAAAAGTAAAAACGCTGCTTGTTTTGGATATCGACTTAGTTTGATATAGGATGGCGTTCTGCATATAGATAATGTGCATACAATTTACTTACGTAATCTACACTTGGAGACGTCTTGCAATCAATTCTTGATGAAATAGCAAAGCAAATGTCGCAATCAGAGGACAAAGGTAAGGTCGCTTCTTATATTCCTCAACTCGCACAAGTCGACCCTAAGCAGTTTGCGATGAGCGTTGCGCTGCCAAACGGGGAAACATATAGTGCCGGTTGCGCGCAAACGACTTTTTCTATACAAAGTATATCAAAAGTATTCACACTTACTTTAGCATTAGGCAAGTTAGGCGAGACTCTTTGGTCGCGGGTTGGTCGGGAACCCTCCGGGGACCCTTTCAACTCGATAGTCCAGCTTGAGCACGAACATGGTAAGCCTCGTAATCCATTTATTAATGCTGGCGCAATCGCCGTCGCGGACGCAATTATGCAAGGTCATCAGCCCAAAGAGACCTTAGCTGAAATAATTCAATTTATTCGGTTTCTAGCAAATGATGGAAGTATTATTATTGACGAAAAAGTAGCTCGTTCGGAAGTTGAAACAGGAACCCGAAATGCCTCACTGGCTTACTTTATGGCCTCCTTTGGTCATTTTAAAAACGACGTGCAGGCGGTATTGGGAACTTATTTTCATCACTGCTCGATTGCAATGAGTACCCATCAACTTGCAACCGCAGGACTATTTTTGGCCAACAATGGTATCAATCCAGCTACCGGCTATGCCGTAGTGACACCACAACGCGCAAAGCGTATTAATGCGCTAATGTTGACGTGTGGACATTACGATGGTTCAGGTGAGTTTGCCTTTAGGGTGGGACTGCCAGGCAAGAGTGGAGTTGGTGGCGGCATATTAGCGGTTGCCCCAGGCAAGGCCTCAATTGCGGTTTGGTCGCCCGGCTTGGATGTTATAGGAAATAGTAAACTTGGCACTGAAGCGCTTGAATTATTTGCGGCTAAAACTGGATGGTCGGTGTTTGGTGAGTAGTGTTAATTAGACACCAAGGTCTTTAAGGTGACACAAAGCAGCAACAATTTGGGCGAGATAACTCACTAGGCTCGTAAGTTATCTCTCTTTATTTTTCTTATCAATTCCGCTCATCACACTCAGCAGATAGACACTACCATTGACTGTGCAAATTCAACATAAGCATTCGGGTCTTCAGAAGTTCCTTTGACTTTAAGGCGATCAGCATAGGCAAGCCTAGCGCTCATTACCAACCAAAAAATAGCACTAATAAGACCGACAAATCGCCATAAGTTAGATTTAGCCCATTTTAGTGCAAGGGTGATCGATAACACATATAGCACAAACCCACCAAGCTTAGATGATGCCCAGCCATTTACAAATGGGTACAGATTTAAAGGATTAACTGCGACCATGTAAATAAAAGTAATAACAAATAAAGTATAAAGAACGTGCGGCCCTATTTTTAATAGCTTGTTATTGACCATTTCTGATTTTTTCATGGTCAACACAAAGCTAACGATAAAAAAAACAAAAGTAAGCAAAATTATAGTGAGATGGGCGTGTTTAACTATCATGTACATGGCATTCATTCCTTGGCAGTTTTTATTTTTTTTCGTTTACTGATTGAAGGCACTATGCACATCATCAACTTGTTGCAAACTATACTATTAGGGTTTCACGTAGATACCAAGCTAAATTAGTGTGTTTAGGAGCAAGGTGCTTAATTAAATCGATTAACGAGCATCGAAACTGGGTGTAGATGAATCCGACGTAAAGGACAAACTACACTTTATTGGTAATTAAATAAGGATTTCTTGCGCACTTAACTAATACTGTCTATGCTCTCGAAATTACTACCTCACAAGCAATATGTAGACGTTTGAACATGCAAGCTGAAACAATACTATGACCTCTACCATTGATACTAAACCGACGATTTTTGGCACCTTACTTGGTATTGCCGATGGCGGCGTTTGCTCTTACTCAAGTGATTATGAAACAGCTAACGACACTGAATATCCAAATCGCTCTGCATATCGTAGTTACTATGACGGTATTTATATGGGCTATAAATGGCAATGCGTCGAATTTGCAAGGCGCTGGCTTTATGTCAATAAAGGCTACATATTTAATGATGTCAGTATGGCATATGAAATATTTAATCTTAGAGACGTTAGGGAAGTTCAAAGTAATACAAAGCTTCCGTTAAAAGCGTTTAAAAATGGGTCTCTGCGTCACCCAGAACGCGGTGCTATGCTAATTTGGGACGAAGGAGGCGATTTTGAGCATACCGGACATGTTGCAATAGTCAGTGAAGTGCTGCCGCATGCGATCCGGATTGTTGAGCAAAATATGGACTTTGCTCAATGGAAAGAAGGCTGTAATTACTCGAGAGAAATCTCGGTAAAAATTGGCGAACAAGGCGACTTTTGGCTACATTGCCCCCCCAAAGAGGGTCAAATTTTGGGCTGGATGCTACAAACTGAAGACGAATTGCATAGTGAAGACACACCCCAGATTAGTCCTGAATTGTACAATGTGCATCTGCATGAACACAAAACAGCGTCAGCGAATTCACGCCCTTGGTTAAACATCGCTAATGAAGATGAAGCGGCCTACGTGGAAATGATGAAAGGACATTGGTTAAGCTCTGTAGAAAAAGACTTTACTCATTATTACGATATTTCACAAACCGCAGAAAAGTTGTTGGAGACAGCGACCGATGAGTTACATGGTATGTTTATGCATGCGACAGACTACGTACTTCAACATCCAGAAATGCTTGAAGGATTTGGTTTTCCGGACGCTATTTTACCGCGTATTAGACAATCATGGGACAACCGCTTAAATCAGCTGATCACTAGCCGGTTTGATTTTGCTTTATCTGAAAATGGCTTAAAAGTTTACGAATATAATTGCGATTCAGCGTCGTGTTATATGGAAGTAGGTAAAATTCAAGGCAAGTGGGCAAAACACTTGAACATAAAACGCGGCCATGATGCGGGTAAAAACTTATTTACTGACCTTGTCACGGCATGGAAAAAGAGCGACGTAAAAGGCAAAGTACATGTCTTGCAGGATAACGATCCTGAAGAGGATTACCACGCCTTATTTATGCAAGAAGCAATTCAAGCCGCAGGCTTGGAATGCGAACGAGTGATCGGTTTAGAATCTTTAACGTGGAATGACGACGGCGTTATTGTCGATGCCACAGGCGCGCCCCTCAAGTGGATTTGGAAAACGTGGGCGTGGGAAACAGCCCTAGAACAACTTCGACAAGAAATGGTCGATTCATCGGATAAAAGTTTTATTAACAACCCAACAGTCAGTGCGGGTCATACGCCAAAGCTAGCAGATGTGCTGTTGCGCAAGGAAATAATGGTATATGAACCCATGTGGACCTTGATACCGAGTAATAAAGCCATACTACCCATTTTGTGGGCGTTATTTCCAAACCACCCATGGTTACTTGAAACAAGTTTAGAGCTAAGCGAAGAATTAAAGCAAAAAGGCTTCGTTTCGAAACCAATCGTTGGCAGATGTGGCGCTAATATCCAACTGATTGATGAGAACAACCAAACTCTGGCTGAAAAAGGAGGCAACTTCGGTGAGCGTGACTGCGTTTATCAACAACTTTGGCCCCTGCCTAAAGTAGGAAAGTACTATGTTCAAGTCTGTACTTTCGCAGTGTCTGGTAATTATTCAGGTAGCGGTGTTCGAGTAGACCCATCTATGATTATTGGTAAAGATAGCGACTGCATGGCATTAAGAGTGCAAGAAGATGATGCTATTTAACGATCGCGATTAGGGATAATCTGCTGAACGCACGATCGCTTTAATACTCTTAGCCGTAAGCATGTTACTAATTCCAAAAGGTATGTTGCAACCAATCACAATGTTGGCCAAATCATCATCGATAATAACGAGGTCAACTCCTGAAGCACATCGCATTGCGCAACAAAATAAATGAGATTTATACACGCTACTAGGCGCAAATCCTGCGCCCCAACTTTATACTTTAAAAGAAGCGCTCATCTTTTGTTACACTGTAGCAATGCGAAGCACTTACTTATAGGCTATTCTTAAAGGTATTTATAACTAATCGTAATATTGGATCAGAAAAAGGAAGTAGTACATGGAAATATTGTTTGATTACATCTTGACGGTAGAAGTCGCTATTATCGTCCTAGTTTTAGTGTTGTTAAAAAACAGCATTAAATTTGTGCCACAAAACCGCGTTTTTGTTATTGAGCGATTTGGTAAATTTCAGTCGACTAAAGAGGCTGGACTAAACTTCATTTTACCCTTTATTGATCGTGTTGCAGCTGACCGTTCATTGAAAGAACAAGCGGTAGATGTGCAAGAACAGAGTGCAATCACCAAAGATAATATTTCATTGATGGTAGATGGCGTTTTATATTTTCGAGTCATGGACCCCTACAAAGCGACCTATGGCGTAGAAGACTACGCTTTTGCCGTATTACAATTAGCGCAAACCACCATGCGTTCTGAATTAGGTAAAATGGAGCTCGACAAAACCTTTGAAGAAAGAGATATATTAAACTTAAATATCGTAACAGCAATTAACCAAGCGGCTGGCCCTTGGGGAATTCAGGTCATGCGCTACGAAATTAAAGATATCATTCCACCGGGTTCTATTATGGAAGCGATGGAAGCGCAAATGAAAGCCGAAAGAGTTAAACGCGCGCAAATTTTAGAATCTGAAGGTGATCGACAGTCTGCAATAAACCGCGCTGAAGGTCAAAAAGCCGCCGTTGTATTAGCAGCTGAAGCTGACAAGTCACAACAAATATTACGTGCGCAAGGTGAAGCATCGGCAATAGTCGCTGTCGCAGAAGCTCAAGCTGAGGCCTTGAAGAAAGTAGGTGAGGCCGCGAATACTGAGCAAGGTCAAAAAGCAATTCAACTTGATCTAGCAACGAGAGCAATTGAAGCTAAGAAGGCGATTGCGAAAGAGTCGAGTGTTGTTTTATTGCCAGACTCAGGGACAGATATTGCATCCGTCGTAGCCCAAGCAACGAGCATCATCAATGCAATGACGAACAAAGGGGTCTAATATGGAACTATTTGCTAATAACTTGATTGAAACAATATTAATTATAGGTGTATTACTGCTAATCGTTGAAGTTGTCGTTTTAGGTTTTAGCACATTTTTCCTAACTTTTACTGGTTTAGCTGCCATAGCCACAGCATTAATAATGTGGCTGGGGCTAATTCCAGAAACGTTTCCTTATGCAATAAGTTCGGTTGCCATTTTCACTATAGTGTTTGCTGCTCTACTATGGAAAAAGCTCTCAAAATTACAAAATACCGTTGACCATACGCGTGCCCATTCCGACCTCGTAGGACATACTTTTGTACTACCTGAAAATGTTGAAGCCGCACTGCCAATGAAAGACAAGCCTAAATATCAGTTCTCAGGTATAACTTGGTATCTAAGTGCTCACAAGGACTTATCTAAAGGGACCTTAGTAGAAGTTGTGCAGGCTGATGTTGGTTCATTGCTGATTAAAGCTAAACAAGATTAACGCTTCATTATGTAGTCAAAACGACTTAGAAAGACCGTTTCATTTTATCGGTTCTTTCTACTGTCGTTTTTGTTTTAATAGCGTAGTCCCAATTGAAAATTAAGCCACCTGCCCTGCAACCCAACCGCTTGACCATGCCCACTGAAAATTATAACCACCCAGCCAACCAGTTACGTCGAGCACTTCGCCTATAAAGAACAAGCCTTCTTGCCCCTTAACTTGCATGTTTTTTGATGAAATATAGTCGGTATCAACCCCACCTAATGTAACCTCTGCGGTACGGTAACCTTCCGTGCCATTTGGCTTAATTTGCCACTGTGTAAAAGCCTCGGCTGCAATTTGCAATTGTTTTTCGTTATACTGTTTAAGTGGC
>JBLHOI010000018.1:0-13434 GCA_047621375.1 Glaciecola sp. | reverse complement strand
ACCCGGTTTAGAGGGTATTGAGGCGGCTACTAAGAAAGATGTAGCAGATTTGGTTTTTGATTTTATTGAAAAAAATGCGAAGCCACATCGTACTCGAACACAAGGCAAGGGCTAGAATGATTAACTGGGGACCGGTAGAACACAAAGATATCAATGTGTTTGTTGGCCCCGAGGTTGTGACTAGTTTCGTATATGTCTATATCAGACACTTTTCAGTCTTTAGGAGTCAGGGCAATGGCGGTGTCTGCCACGTTTATATTTGGAACTGGACTCGGCGCATAGAATAATAATACTCTACTGTAATAAGTCGGCAATGTGTCTTCAAAAACGCACTAAGAAAGGGCAGCAATAAAATACCTAACTCAGACAAAAATATTTCCTTGCTGAAACAAAAAAACCTATTGATTAACAATAGGTTTCGAGTATCTCAAAGAGATGGTACCAGAGGCCGGACTTGAACCGGCACAGTATTACTACCGGCGGATTTTGAATCCGCTGCGTCTACCAATTTCGCCACTCTGGCACAGAGTGCCACACGACTTGCATCGAATGGGGGAGCATTATATCTATCTAAGATCATGTATCAAGTGTTATTTTAGCGTTATGTATAAAAGATAAGCTATTTTGCCAATAAAAGTGTGTTTTCAGATGTTGTTGGAAGTCTAAACAGTGATAACATGCGCATTAATTGCTGTTGTTCCGATATGTTAGAGGCTATAAACGTTGGCAAAAAGTAAATTCACATCACAAAGTAATCCAGACTCAGTACAAACAGATAAATCGTTTCAACGTGCTGGTTTCTTTCGGCGTTTAGCTGCCATGATATACGATGCATTAGTCGCTACTGCAGTTGGCATGTTATCTGGATTAGTTTTCCAAGTCGTGATACTTATTATGTTTCAAAATCAATGGCTTGAAAATAAAGGTTTTGAAGACTATATGGATTACTTTCAGTCCTCTGACGTACTTCAGTTAATTGCCAACGTTTGGGTAGCGCTTTGGATTATGGGTTTCTTTTTATGGTTCTGGAAACATGGCGGTCAAACCTTAGGAATGCGCGCTTGGCGGCTCAAAATCTATAATTTAAAAGATGAAGACAATATCAGCTACCCTCGACTTTTTCTTAGACTAGTGACGTCATTTTTAGGTTTAGGAACGCTCTTAGTACTGTTGGATGTGAAGAGCAGACAGTCATTACAGGATAGAATTGCGCAAACTGAAGTGCTGTATCTTTCTAAGGAAGCAAACGATCATAAAAGTTGGTAACGCCGATCTTATTGGCGTCTCAACAAGACTATTGCAATGCCCGCAAACACAAGGCTAGGAAGCAATGCTCCTACAAAAGCGGGTAATTGAAATACGAGGCTAACTTGGCCAAAAACTTGGTTAGCAATAAAAAAGAAAAATCCAACGATTACGCCCATAATTGTTCTTGCACCCATCGTGACGCTGCGAAGCGGTCCAAAGATGAATGACAGAGCCATTAATAGCATAACGGCAACTGAGACTGGCTGCGTTATCTTTCGCCAGAATGCGAGTTCATACCGCGCAGAATCTTGGTCACTGTTATTCAAATACTTAACATAACCGACTAGACCTTGAATAGAAAGAGCCTCGGGTTTTATGGCTACAATACCTAATTTATCAGGTGTTAGCGTACTATTCCATGACAAAGTCTTAGCTTGCGATTTATCTATTTTTGTTGGGGCGAATGTTAATAGAGTAACGTTCCTAAGCTCCCAGCTTTCATTCTTAAAGAGCGCAGTATCAGCTGTTAATACATTGGTTAATTCGAGTTCAGCGCTAAATTGATACACGGTTATGTCTCGCAGTGTTTCTTTCGTGATTACCTCGCCAATGCTAACGAAATCATTACCATCTTTGGCCCAGAATAATTCGTCTGATAAAATCAGACTACCTCCTGACAGTGCTTGGGTTCTAATTTCCTTTGCTTTGGCTTCACTGCGTGGCGTCACCCACTCGCCTAGCATCATCACTGCAATAATCAATATAATAAGTGATTTCATTGCGGAATTAATAATATTCCAACGACTAAGACCAGACGCTTGCATGACCACAAGTTCGCTGTTTTGTGCTAGTAGCCCCATCCCGATAAGACCGCCGAGGAGTGTCGCCATGGGCAGAAATTGTTCGATGTCTCTCGGCAGACTCAAAAGCACATATAACGCAGCCAAGGTCATATCGTAATCGCCCTGTCCTACTCGACGCAGTTGCTCTACGAATTTGATAAGTGCACTTAGTCCCACTAACACCGACAGTGTCACCGTTACCGTTCCCAAAAGAGTGCGCGCTATGTATAGATCAAGGAGACGGAACATCTTTTCTCCTTAAAAATAGTTGACGTAGAATTACGCCTGTTTTGCGATCTCGGACGATCAAGCCTACACCAACAGATAGCATTACAATATGTACCCACCATAAGCCAAGTGCTGGCGGTAATTTCCCGTCCTCTAAAAGTTGGCGGCTAGCAAGTAGCAACAGAAAGTAGCCAAGATACAAAAGTAACGCTGGAAACATTTTACCAAAACGACCTTGCCTAGGGTCAACAGCACTTAGTGGAACAGCGATAAGGACTAAAAATGGAAGCGAAAGTGGTATAGCAATTCGCCATTGCAGTTCCGCAATAGCCTCAATATTATCCAATTTCATTAGATCTGAAGTAGGCAATGCCACGAGCTTTCGACGTTTCTGCTCTTGGTCGCTTGGTGTTATTGTAACTCGATATTCGTCAAAATTAATTATTTGAAAGTCTTGCTCCGTGCTCGAGCCTTCATATTGATTACCATCAAACAACACTAATTGCTGATCGCCTATTTCGCTAGTTTCGATTGTGCCCGTTTTAGCGTAGATAAGTAAGATTTGTTTATCATCTTGACTGCGCTGCGATAGGAATACTTTTTTCAAGCGGTCACTATCAGAATCGACATCATGAACGAATATAACGGCTTTATCATTTCCGGTTTGTTGAAAACGACCAGGCATGACCGACGCCAGTCCTGATTTTGCTGTGGCTTGTTCTTGTAATTGATATTCTTTTTCTGCAGCAGCAGGAGCAAGGTAAAGTGTAACAACAGCAGTGACTATTGCCATTATGACGGCAAAAAGCAAAGTAACTCGGGTTACATACCATTCACTTACTCCGCAGGCTTTGAGAACAGTCATTTCGCTGTCTACATACATACGACCATGCGCAAGCATAACCCCTAAAAATAGGCTTATGGGCAGTACTAGTGAGGCTAAAACCGGGCTATAAAGTGTAATGAAACCTAGGACTAAATCGGCAGGCACGTCGCCATCGGAAGCATCACCTAAAATTCTTGCAAATTTAAGCGTGATGAAGATCGCCATGAGTATTAAAAATACGGCAATTTGCGATTTGAATGTTTCGCGCAATAAATATCGGAAAATTAGCATTTAGTTACTGATGAAAACATAGGTTTTAGTGGAAAGGTGCAGATATATCAGTAAACTGGGTGTTTCTAACTGTTTTAATGCACACAACGTTTATAAATCACGTATAAGTTTAGCATAAAGATTTCTTTTGCTAACAAAGATAAATAGATTTTTATTCGTATGAACTATAGAAACGGTGCAAACTCGTTTGTAAGCAGAGAAACAAAGCATAATCATTGAGGAAATATTATGGAATTTAGCGTAAAAAGCGGTAGTCCAGAAAAGCAACGCAGTGCCTGCATTGTGGTTGGTGTGTTTGAACCTCGCCGCCTTACTCATGTTGCTGAGCAACTCGATCAAATTAGTGACGGTTATATTAGTAACTTGCTACGCCGCGGCGATCTGGAAGGTAAAGCAGGGCAAATGTTGTTGCTACACCACGTCCCCAATGTGTTAAGTGAGCGGATTCTTCTTGTTGGGTGTGGTAAAGAGCGAGAGCTCAATGAAAGACAATATAAACAAATTATTGCGAAAACAATTCAGACACTAAATGAAACAGGTTCTATGGAAGCCGTTTGTTTTTTGACTGAGTTACACGTTAAAGGCAGGGATACTTACTGGAAGGTTCGTCAAGCGGTCGAAGCGGCTAATGATTCTTTGTATACTTTTTTACAACTAAAAACTAAAAAGGGTGAACCACGTCGTCCACTGCGTAAAATGGTTTTCAATGTGCCAACGCGCAAAGAATTAACATCGGGCGAACGGGCTGTAGAGCATGGTTCTGCTATTAGCAAAGGTGTTTTAGTTGCAAAAGATGTGAGCAATATGCCACCGAATATTTGTAATCCTAAATATTTAAATGAGCAAGCAGCCCTGTTAGTTGAAGACTATGCTTCATTGAGCCTCGAAACAATAGGCGAAAAACAAATGGCTGAACTTAAAATGGACAGCTATTTAGCCGTTGGTCGTGGTTCTGTTAATGAATCAATTATGAGCATTATTCATCACAAAGGTGCTGATGCTTCACAAGCACCTATTGTATTGGTAGGTAAGGGACTCACTTTTGATTCTGGCGGTATTTCAATAAAACCAAGTGCTAACATGGACGAAATGAAATATGACATGTGTGGTGCAAGTTCAGTCTTAGGTGTCATGCATACTGTGGCTAGGCTAAATCTCCCGATCAATGTTATTGGTGTGATTGCTGGCTGTGAAAATATGCCAGATGCAAATGCCTATCGCCCTGGTGATATTCTAACCACCATGTCAGGGCAGACGGTTGAAGTGCTAAATACGGACGCAGAAGGCAGGTTGGTATTGTGTGATGCGCTTACCTATGTTGAGCGATTTGAGCCTGAAGCTGTTATTGATATTGCGACATTAACCGGTGCTTGCGTTATTGCGCTAGGACCTCATGCAACTGCAGTACTGACCAATCACAATCCGTTATCGCATGAATTGCTTAATGCATCTGAGCAGTCTTCTGACAAGGCTTGGCGATTGCCGCTTTGGGATGAATATCAAGAGTTGATTGAAAGCCCCTTTGCCGATATGGCGAATGTGGGCGGTAGACCAGCAGGCACAATTACAGCCGCATGTTTCTTGTCTCGATTTACTAAAAAGTATAATTGGGCACACTTAGATATTGCTGGAACAGCTTGGGTAAGCGGTGCTCGCAAAGGCGCAACTGGAAGGCCCGTGCCAATGTTGTCGCAATATTTATTTAACAAAGCAGGGATAGTTAGTGAAGATTAATGATTAACCGTTCTTATCGTCATTCACGTGATCTATTGCTTGTTCAATTGAACCAGCAAATACTAAAAAAAGACTCTGCTCTGCAGCGTGTATTTCGAGTCGTGAACCAAGAAGGGGAAAAACTAGACTCTCCTCTTTGCGATGGAAGTAGCCAATAATGCCAATCGTGACATTTTATCAATTAGACGATAATAGCAAAGACGCTAATCAGGATATATTAAAAGTCTGTTCGCACTTGCTATTAGAGACCGTAAAGAAACGCAAATGGGCGGCTGTATTGTGCACTGACAAGCAGCAGGCGGAGGATGTTGACGAATTTGTTTGGCAGCATCCAGTCGATAGTTTTATTCCGCATAATTTGGCAGGAGAGGGACCGAAACAAGGAACCCCAGCTGAAATTACCTGGTTAGGACAGGCGCTGAATAGCCGTCACACGCTCATTAATCTATCGCAAAGCATGATAGAGAACCATCGCCAATATCAACATATTATTGATTTTGTGCCTGTTGAAGAAACCCAAAAGCAGCAGGCCCGAGAAAGGTACAAGCAGTATAAATTAGCGGGATGCACTATGCAGTTTACCCCAGCTAATCAAATAAACGAGAGTAATTAATGGATAAGACATTCGACCCCCACAATATTGAAAAAGACTGTTACACAAAGTGGGAGCAACAAGGCTATTTTAAAGCATCTGGTGAAGGTCAACCTTATTGTATTTTATTGCCACCACCAAACGTCACAGGCAGTCTGCATATGGGGCATGCGTTTCAACATACCATTATGGATTCTTTGATCCGTTATAATCGTATGAAAGGCAAGAATACACTTTGGCAATGTGGTACTGATCACGCAGGTATTGCAACGCAAATGGTGGTCGAACGTAAATTAAATGCTGAAGGAAAAACCCGTCATGATTTAGGTCGTGATGGTTTCGTGAAAAAAATATGGGAATGGAAAGAGGAGTCCGGTGGCACTATTACTCAGCAAATGCGCCGTTTAGGCACCTCTCCGGATTGGGAGCGTGAAGTATTCACGATGGATGATGATTTATCCGATGCTGTGCAAGAAGTGTTCATCAAATTACATGAAGAAGGCTTAATTTACCGCGGTAAACGTTTAGTTAATTGGGACCCAGCATTACTCACTGCAGTTTCTGATTTAGAAGTTATAAACGAAGAAGAAAATGGCCATATGTGGCATATGAGTTATCCGTTGACGGATGGTTCGGGCTATTTAGTGGTAGCGACAACGCGTCCTGAAACCATGCTAGGCGATACAGCAGTGGCGGTTCACCCAGATGATCCTCGTTATGCTAGTTTTATTGGTAAGACTATCACACTGCCACTAACCGGCAGAGAAATCCCTATTATCGCAGATGATTATGTTGACCAAGAGTTTGGTACTGGTTGCGTTAAAATAACCCCAGCACATGACTTCAACGACTATGAGATGGGTAAGCGTCATAACCTAGATATCATTAATATATTGACTGATGACGCCAAGTTGAACGACGTTGCACCAGTCAAATATCAAGGTATGGATCGTTTTGATGCTCGAGCTGCAATTGTCGCTGACTTGCTAGAAGATGGCGTGTTGATCAAAATTGATGAGCACAAACTAAAAGTTCCAAGGGGCGATCGATCAGGTGTTGTCATTGAGCCCTATCTGACTAATCAGTGGTATGTTGCTGTTGAGTCACTTGCAAAACCGGCGATTGAAGCGGTAGAGAATGGTGAAATCCGATTTGTACCAGAAAACTGGAACAAGACTTACTATCAATGGATGAATAATATTCAAGATTGGTGCATTTCACGCCAATTGTGGTGGGGACATCGCATTCCTGCTTGGTTTGACGACGAAGATAATATCTTTGTTGGACGCAATGAAGCTGAAATAAGAGAAAAAAACAATATTCCAGTTTCAGTCAATTTGAGACAGGACGAAGACGTTTTAGATACGTGGTTCTCATCTGCACTATGGCCGTTTGCAACAATGGGATGGCCCAAGCAGACGCCTGAACTCGAAACATTTGTACCAAGCTCTGTGTTAGTTACTGGCTTTGATATCATCTTTTTCTGGGTTGCTAGAATGATCATGATGACCAAAAAATTCACCGGCAAAGTCCCCTTTAAAGACATTTACATTACTGGCCTTATTCGTGATGAAAATGGCGATAAGATGTCTAAATCAAAGGGCAATGTGCTTGACCCAATCGACCTGATTGATGGCATTGATCTGGACTCGTTAATGGAAAAACGCACATCGGGTATGATGCAGCCAAAGATGGCAGCCAAAATAGGCAAGGCGACAGAAAAGCAATTTCCTGATGGCATCAATGCTTATGGAACAGACGCGTTGCGTTTCACTTTTGCTGCAATGGCGTCGACCAGTCGCGATATTAATTTTGATATGGGCCGAGTTGAAGGTTATCGCAATTTCTGTAACAAAATTTGGAATGCGACCCGTTTTGTATTAATGAATACTGAAGAATTCGACAACGGTCGTGATGGCGGCGAAATGTCGCTTAGCGTTTTCGACCGCTGGATTTGGTCACAATTCCAAGAAACATTAAAGGCTTATGAAACCGCCATAGAGCAATATAGATTCGATATCGCTGCTCAGCACTTATATGAGTTTACGTGGAATCAATTCTGCGATTGGTATTTGGAGTTATCCAAGCCAGTATTAAATTCGGAGCAGAGCACTGAAGCAGAAAAACGAGCCACAAGACACACCTTGATTAACGTACTTGAGCATATGATGCGTTTACTGCACCCGTTTATGCCATTTATCACTGAAGAAATTTGGTTGAAAATTCAGCCGCTATCAAGTAATAAAACAACGGCAATCAGCATCATGGTAGACGCTTTCCCTGAGTTTGATGAAAGCAAACATGATCAAGCTGCAATTGACGATATTGAATGGGTTAAATCATTCATTGTGGGTATTCGGAATATCCGCGGAGAAATGGACATCCCCCCATCAAAACCGCTACCCATTTTACTTCGCAACGTGAGTGAAAGTGACCAATCAAGATTGGACAATAGCGGCAGCTATTTAGCGAAACTGGCTAAGCTGGGATCCGTAACGTATTTATTGGTAGGAGAAAAAGCGCCTGCATCAGCAACTGCTTTAGTCGGTGAAATGGAAATTCTCATTCCTATGGCTGGCTTGATTGATAAAGAAGCTGAGCTTGCTAGGTTAAATAAAGCGGCAGAAAAAATTGAAAGAGAAGCACAACGCACAAAAGGTAAACTCAGCAATGATAGTTTTGTGAGTAAGGCACCTGCGGCTGTGATTGATAAAGAACGTGCGAAACTCGCTGACATGGAAATGCAATTGGGTAAAATTCAAGCACAGAAAGCTGAAATCGAAGCTATTTAAGTGTTGAATTATTGCAACACGGACTTTAACTAAAAAGAAAGTATCGTGTTGCTTCCTCTCTTTACCTGCAGTAGCAATTTGCCGTCGGCTACTCTAGCTTACTGCCTATCATCTTAGGAATATCAAATGCCAGAAAAACTAAAACCACAAAGTCTAAGATTGAAAAAACTGAGTATTCCAGCCCCACAAGCCAGTCAAATACCGTTTAGTGCCCAGTTTCATAATCAAACCATTACCGATCATTTTAATTGGCTAAAGGATCCAGCCTATCCCGAAGTGAATGACCAAGCTGTTATTGACTATTTAGATGAAGAAAATGCTTATTTTAATACTTTTTTAGCGCCCCAAAAGCCACTAGTAGATGCGCTGTTTGAAGAATTTAAGGGGCGCACGAATGATACTGACAGTTCTGTTCCTTGGGTGACAAATGGTTACGAATATAAGGCGTTTTATAAGCCAAGTGAGGAATATCTTACCCTTAGTCGTCGCAAGCTAAATAACGATGACGACGTCATTTTCTTAAGTGTCACAGAGTTAGCAGAACCGTTCGACTATTTCACAATGGGTGATTGGGAAATAAGTCCAAATAATCAATTTGTTGCTTATTCTTACAATACTAACGGCGATGAGCGGTATAGGATCGTAATAAAAGACCTGAATACAGGCCAGATACTTCCAGATGAACTTTGCGATACTAACGGTGACATCGAGTTTAGCGCTGACAGTCAATCTATTGTTTATGGCGCGTTAGCAATTGACCGCTGGTATACCGAAAGTGTGAAGGTACATAAATTAGGCAGCAAACAAGTAAATGATAAAGTCATATATGCCGAAGCTGATGAGGGCTACTTTCTTGGTTTTGGTCTTACTAGTAGCAAGGAATATCTGGTTATTACTAGTGGCCAAAGTGAAACTTCTGAAACCTATGTTGTACCCAGCGCGAACTTTACAGCACCCCCTGTTCAGTTAGTCTCTAGGGAACAGCAGTTTCTAAATGATATTGATCATGCCAATGGCTATTTTTATATCGTAGCAAACGATACCCATACTAACTCAAGATTAGCCAAAGTATCGGACAAACAACCTAGCTATGATCAGTGGGAGACAGTAATTGCGGGGTCGGATAAACGTTATCTGATGGACATGCAAAACTTTCAAAATTTTATGGTTGTCACATCAAGGGAAAATGGTGTCGAGCGTTTTACGCTGTACGATTATGCAGGTAACGAACAGGATATTGAATTTCCGGAGTCGGTGTTCGCTATATCAAATGGAAATAATCCCGAGTTTACTCAAAATTTTGTGCGTATCAATTATAACTCGATGATAACCCCGAGTACCGTGTTCGATTATAGGATAGATAGCAAGACGTTAATCACTAAAAAAGTTCAAGAAATTCCATCAGGTTATGACAAATCACAATATGTCACCGAACGTATTATGATCCCAGCGCGTGACGGTGTTCTGATACCCGCTACGTTGGTGTATAAGAGGGGTTTTAAGAGAGACTCAAGCCAACCCATGCACTTGTATGGTTATGGCGCATATGGAAGTACTGTGACCCCAAGCTTTTCAACTACGCGCCTTAGTCTTCTTGATAGAGGTTTTTCATATGCAATTGCGCATGTTCGTGGCAGCGATATGTTGGGCCACCAATGGTACCTAGACGGCAAGCTAGACAAACGAATGAATACGTTCAATGACTTTGTTGATGTGGCGCGTTACTTAGTTTCTGAGAAATATGTCGCACAGGGCAATATTAGCGTATCTGGCCGCAGTGCCGGTGGCAAATTAATGGGAGCCGCAACTATTCAAGCACCTGAGTTATGGAGTTCAGTGACCTTGGGTGTACCTTTTGTTGATGTGCTAAACACCATGCTTGACGCAAACTTGCCGTTGACACCACCTGAGTGGAGTGAGTGGGGTAATCCAATTGAAGACCCCGTCGCATTTAACTATATTCAAAGCTATTCTCCGTACGATAATATTGTCGCCAGAGAATACCCTCCAATGCTAGTGACTGGCGGTTTAAATGACCCTAGAGTAACTTATTGGGAGCCGGCAAAGTGGACAGCTAGAATGCGAGAACTTAAAACTGATGATAACTTATTAGTGATGCGCATCAACATGGGGGCAGGCCATTTCGCAAATAGTGGGCGCTATGGTCGTTTGCGTGATCATGCTGAAGAGTTTGCATTTATGTTAGCGTCCCATGGCATAACAGAGTAAACAGCAACACATAAAGCAAAACTGAAAGCGATAAAAAGCGCGCGGCTGAAAAGTAAGCGCGCTTTTTATTTGGTGGTTGAAGCAGGTATCTAATAAGCGGCATAAATAACGGAGCGTTAGTTGGCTGTTAATAAAATTAAACTTTAAATCGTCTATAAGCAGCAAAACCTAACCCTGCAATTAACCAAATGGGCAATGCACCGCCATGTTCAACAACAACAACTTTAACGCTTTCAACATACTCGTAATCTTCACTTTCCAAGCTAAGATAAGCTAAATCCGCGTCATCAGTGCCATCTGTAATCGCAACGACTTCGTCTGTATCTGCGTCATATATCATCACCATGAGTTCATAATCGTTGCTTGGAAAGCCCGTTAGTAAGTCACTCTCAATGATAATAGCGTCTTGCGTATTATCGCCGTTAATAGCGTAAATATCGGTTGTATAAAAAGGCCTGAATAGGTCGGACGTCGATGTGTAAATTACAGCATAAATAGGTGCTGATGTATAAATGGTGTCGACATCGAACTCAAGTGTAAAAGACGAATAGTATCCATCGTAGTCAATATCTGCAGTAAACGTGACGAAACTATCGTATATCCAAAAATCAGTATCATCATTGTTATGCGCATATTCTCTCGATACGGGCACTTTTTCACGTAATGTTAATTGCGCGGCATTAGTTGATTTCACGGCGAATGGTTTTGCTGCTTTTAAATACTTCTTAACTTTTAAATGAAAACCGTCTGCTTGCAGCATGTTTGGTTGATATTCAGTGCCCTTAACAACTGCATCTTTTAATGTCGTATCAGCTTGCGAAGTTGCTTTTTGCGCCAATGTTGGTGTTGCGAAAAACCCCAAAAAGAAGATTGTGGTCAAGGCGCTTGCTGTAAAAGTAGTTGCAGGACGAAATATATTTTTAGTCGCTTTCATTATGTGTCACCGTAAGTTTAATGCATAAGGCACATTATGCTGTTGGTAACCTGAACCTAATCTGAAATTAAACTGAACGGTGGCTGACTGGATCCGTGATCACATAACTAGCGGTCGTATCGTCATTAATATTCACTTACAAGAAGGACGACTATCTTCCATTAATATATCCAACTTAATTTGAGCTTGTTTGTGGTTATTTAAATCGATCACTTCGATCATTTCACACTCATCTCTAATCATCTCAGAAATAAGACTAGGGTAGTGGCGACAATCTTCAGGCCGATCCAAGTATATGCTACAGATATATTTAGTTTGGGCGAGCGGGTTAGTAGAGAGCTCAATCTCAAGGAATGGACATGTTGTTAAGCGCAAGCCAGATTCGGGACTGAACCAAATTTCATTATTTCTAACAAATTTGAAAATCTCTGGATTGAATAATTCCCAGAGATCAATCTCTTCGGTCGTCGCAGACAAAGCGCCATCGCCATATTTAATACAGCACTTTCCGCACTGATTACACTCTCTCACCTTAACGAGTATTTTTAAGTAAATGAATGCGAGGTATCAATCCTCGTCATCATCATAGTCATAGTTAATATCATCTTCAATTTCGTCGCGTTCAAGCGCACCCTCTCCAATAAAGTAGGTACCCCAACCGTCGTAGTAAACTTTGTGTTTGTCGGCAATCGCAATCAGTTTATCTGAATCGACATTGAATATATTAACATCTAATTTTTTCTCTACGATAGCGTCAAAGCAAAAAACAGTTTCACCATCATCCAGAATAAGCTCTTCTGCATCGGTTACTTCAAAACCGGCTTTAAATGCATCGACTGCTGCTTTTTCAAGTGCATCAAAGTCACTGCAAGCTAAGTGATGTTCAATGGTGTGCGGAAGATCCACATCGCTACCATCTTCTATCAGCGCTTCTATTGTTTCTTTATTAAATTCGTACCATTCATTGGCGTCATGCTGACTCATATTACCCTCGTCTTATCAATCTAGGTCAATCGACCTTATGCGTTATCTAGTTTTTCAGCTTCTATATTTAGCTGAGCAATTTTTTTGGCCATAATAGAATGAACATGAGTGGCTAGTTGCTTAGCATTCATTTCTTCCGGCAAGTCAATCGGGTCCATCACTTCAACAATGACGGTGCCATTATTCCAACGATTCAACTTAACTTTGTTATGCATCTCACTCGCGCACACCGGGACTATAGACTTTTTAGCCTCCAGCGCTAATCTAAATGCGCCTGTTTTAAATTTCAGCAACCCGCGTCCATAGCTGCGAGTACCTTCAGGAAAAAACCAGATGCTCAGTTTCTTTTCCTTCATTTTATCTAGAGTTTCGTTCAGTGTATTCCTGGCGCTTCCCGTATCTTTTCGGTCAATCATTATATTTGCAGAGAGCCAATAAATAACACCAAAAATAGGTATCCATTTGATACTCTTTTTACCAACAGTAACTACCCCTGGCAATGCAGCTTTGCTTATCGTTAAAATATCATAGCTGTTTTGATGATTAGCAGTAAATACGTAATTTTGCTTGGCATCTATCTTTTTTGACACCCGCAAATCTATTTTTAAGCCCATAATTCGGGTCAGAGTTGAGTAGTATTGCCCCGCCAAATACACGTTATTTCTATGAAAAGGACGGGTCAGATAAATTAAGAAGAGTACAGCATTAACCCCGATAAAATAGACGAATAACGT
>JBLHOI010000017.1:0-13495 GCA_047621375.1 Glaciecola sp. | reverse complement strand
CAGCGAGTCCTTTTGGTCTACCCACTTTTGTATTTGTTGACTGGATAAAGTGGCCCCATATTCCCGGCGTTGCTCGGAACAAGGCGGTTGAAACGATCGCAAACAATACACATTGGATAACGGCGTTAATTTTGTCTGTACTTATTATCGGTCACGTCGGAGCTGTTATTTGGCATAAAAAGAAACATAGGATCAATTTATTGGATCGTATGTGGTGGTCAAAGACTAAAAAATAAACGATTGGACATTCTCACAACTCATATTATGGAAAACCGCAAAATGTTTAAAACACCCTTAGAATCTGTCATTACGGAAAATACCACAACTGAAACGAGAGGTAATTTCGGGTTTTTTATGTCTTTTTTAATAGTTTTTCTGGTCTCGGGTGTTTATTCGCCTCCAGTATTTACAAAAGAAAAACTAATCGTCAGTGCCAAGGATAGTCAAGTAAGTTTTGCAGGCAAACATGTTGGTATGACGTTTTCAGGCGTTTTTAATGAATGGAATGCTGAACTTATATTGCCACCCGACACGTCACCCAAAATAATCGCAACGTTTAATATTGCATCCGCAAAAACTGGGGATAGCACATACGACAGTACATTACCTGAAGGCGATTGGTTTGACGTTGAAAATCACCCCAAAGGTACATTTGAAAGTAGTCACATTGTCGCTAAAGATAATGATTACCAAGTAACTGGGATGTTAACATTGCGCGGCATTAGCCAACCCGTTTCATTTTTATTGAACAATAGTAGTACAACACTAACGGCAAGTTTTAATATAGACCGACTCGCGTTCAATATTGGTATGGATTCAGATCCTGATGCTGAATGGGTAAGCAAAGAGATAAAAATGACAATGACTCTGCGAAAATAATATAAAAACGGCAGTAAGGCCGACAGCACTCTAAATGTGCAGTGAGGTGGGTTGCGTGTAGCTCAAAATCAAGGGTTTATGCCAAATTTTATGGTTTTTTGTGACTAAATGATAAAGTTTGTCGCTAATTGCCGAATAAATCTGTAGAATCCGCGCCCAACAATCCAAGGGGTTTTTCCCTTCGCATTTATTTATTGAGAGTAAAACATGCCTTCAGCCATTGCAAATCTTCGCAATATCGCGATCATCGCTCACGTCGACCACGGTAAAACAACCTTAGTTGATAAGCTTCTTCAACAATCAGGCACATTAGAAAGCCGAGGCGTAGCCGAAGAACGCGTAATGGATTCAAACGACATTGAAAAAGAACGTGGGATTACGATCCTTGCTAAAAACACAGCAATTAACTGGAATGGATACCGCATTAACATCGTGGACACTCCAGGACACGCCGACTTCGGTGGTGAAGTTGAACGGGTTATGTCTATGGTCGACTCGGTGCTTCTATTAGTAGACGCACAAGAAGGCCCTATGCCGCAAACACGTTTCGTAACGCAAAAAGCCTTTGCACAAGGTCTTAAGCCGATTGTTGTTATTAACAAAATTGACAAGCCAGGTGCACGTCCTGATTGGGTAATTGATCAAGTATTCGATTTGTTTGACAATCTAGGCGCTACTGACGAACAATTGGACTTCCAAGTTGTTTATGCGTCTGCAATTAATGGCTGGGCTACCATGGACTACAACGTGGCCAGTGATAGTATGCAACCTTTGTTTCAGGCCATTGTTGACCAAGTAGAGCCACCAAACGGTGATCCTGCGGCTCCATTACAAATGCAAATTTCACAACTTGATTATAATTCGTATGTTGGTGTCATCGGTGTTGGTCGTATTACTAGCGGTACTGTAAAAGTAAATCAGCAAGTTACCGTTGTTAATGCTAAAGGCGAAAAGCGTAATGGCAAAATTGGTAAAGTGTTGGGTTATTTAGGTCTCGAACGCCATGATATTGAATCTGGCGATGCAGGAGATATCGTTGCGATTACGGGTTTAGGCGAGTTGAAGATCTCAGATACAGTTTGTGACGTTAATCACGTTGTCGCGCTCAAACCGTTGTCTGTTGACGAACCAACCGTTATCATGACTTTCCAAGTAAATACGTCCCCATTTGCAGGTAAAGAAGGCAAGTACGTTACATCACGTAACATCCTTGAGCGATTACAGAACGAGTTAGTGCATAACGTTGCTCTGCGTGTTGAGGAGATGACTGATCCTGATAAATTCCGCGTTTCTGGTCGCGGTGAACTTCACTTGGGTATATTAATTGAAAACATGCGTCGAGAGGGTTATGAATTAGCAGTATCTCGTCCAGAAGTTATTTTGAAAACAGTTGATGGCAAACTGATGGAACCGTTCGAAACGTTAACCATCGATGTTGAAGAACAACATCAGGGTACTATGATTGAGCAACTTGGCATGCGTAAAGGTGAAATGACGAACATGACACCAGACGGCAAAGGTCGTACACGTGTCGACTTTATCATCCCAAGTCGTGGCCTCATTGGCTTCCAGACTGACTTTATGACAATGACATCTGGTTCGGGGTTGATTTATCACTCGTTTGACCATTATGGCCCTCACAAAGGTGGAAGTATCGGTACGCGTAAAAACGGCGTATTAGTTGCTAACGCTACGGGTAAAGCGCTTACCAACGCAATATTTAACTTGCAAGAACGTGGTCGCATGTTTATCGGACATGGTATCGAAGTTTATGAAGGTATGATTATTGGTATCCACAGCCGTGAAAATGACTTAACTGTTAATGCGCTCAAAGGCAAGCAATTAACCAACGTTCGCGCTTCAGGTACTGATGAAGCACAGACCTTAGTGCCGCCAATTGTTTATACATTAGAGCAGGCCTTGGAGTTTATTGATGACGACGAGTTAGTTGAAGTAACACCGTTGAGCATACGACTTCGCAAAAAACTACTGTCTGAGAATGAGCGCAAACGTGCTGGTCGCCCTAAAAAGGACTAGTCCACGGCCTTTATTCTGTTAGTACCTAAATTAAACCCAGCAATTGCTGGGTTTTTTGTTGTAAATCATATAACAAATATTGTAAAGAACTGAACCTCCTAGCGACTTTTGACGTACACTTGTGTGGTTAAACTAGATACTTCAATGAGATAATTTGTTTATGACGATTCGCCGAAGCTACCGACCTATATGTGTATTAATCTTAATTTTTTCCAGCACTGTGAATGCACAATCTTGGGGGGGGCGAGGTGAAAGTAAAACAAAAGTGTTAGTTGAGCCTTTGGCACATCAAGCCCAGCAGTCTGACCTTGAAGCTGTCGGCACTGCAGAAGCGGTGAAATCCATTATTTTATTCCCAGCAGTCAGTGAACGAGTGATGACAGTCAACTTCATCCCCGGCCAACAGGTTGAAAAGGACCAAGTTTTATTAACACTTTATAATGAGCGTGAAGCAATTGCGTTCGAACGCGGAAAAATACAGGTAACAGACGCAACACGAGAATACAACCGCTTAGTCGAGAGTCGCAAAAAAGGCGCTGCATCACAAAGCCAAGTAGATATTGCTAGCACGCAGTTAGCCTTTGCAGAAATTGCAGTGAAAGAGGCGGAAGTTGCATTAAGAGAGCGAATTGTCAAAGCTCCTTTTAGTGGAATTGTGGGGTTCACTGACGTGGAAGTGGGTGATCGTATTACCCAACAAACCAGAATTACTACGTTGGATGACAGGAAGACACTTTTTATTAACTTTTCAGCACCTGAAGTATCATTAGCTGTGCTCAGTAGCCAACCTCAAGTCACCCTAACTCCTTGGCAGAATCGCGACGTTAATATTAGTGCAAGCATCGCCCAAATAGACACTCGAATTAGTGAACAAGATCGCACGATAAAAGTCAGAGCAAGGTTAGATAATGTCGAAGATAAATATCGACCTGGTATGAGCTTTAGAGTGAAGTTGTCGGTTAAAGGCCAGGAGTACGTCGCTATTCCTGAAGCAGCACTATTATGGGGAGCAACTGGCGCATACGTTTGGCAAATGTTCGATGGCAAAGCCAATAGAGTCGATGTACAAATACAAGAACGCTTACGTGGGACAATACTGGTGATTGGTGAGTTCAACACTGAGGCAATGCTAGTTGTTGAAGGGGTGCAGCAGTTGCGACAGGGACAAAGTCTTGAGGCCTTAAATAAACCGGCGGCGGTTTCATGAAAAAAAATGACTCAAGTCAAATAAACGACTTACCTTCTCTCTCCATACGCCGCCCCGTTTTAGTTATGGTACTAAACTTGCTCATTATTTTGGCAGGTTTTGCCGCTGTTAATGATCTAGAAATTAGAGAGCTTCCTGATGTAGACCGCCCCATAGTTACCGTTTCAGCTAGTTACCCTGGGGGTTCTCCTGAGACGGTTGATAGTGAAGTAACCAGCCGTTTAGAGGGTGCTGTTGCCAGAGTCAGCGGGGTTGACTCAATTAACGCCTCCAGTGAAGAGGGCTCTTCACGGATCCGTGTTGAATTTCGTCCGGGCACAGACCTCGAAGATGCTGCAAATGAGCTCCGTGAGTCAGTTAGCCGAGTGCAACGTAGATTGCCAGCAGAAGTTGAGCAGCTATCTATTATAAAAGCGGACAACGACGCTCAGGCAGTTGTAAGCTTGGCTATAAGTAGTGATGTCTTAGATATGGAGACTCTAACCGAGCGCGTTGAAGTTGACTTAGCCCCGTTATTTTTGAGCATTCCTGGCGTAGCTGATGTGGCACTAGACGGTCAACGCCAGCGAGTTATGCGGGTATCTGTCGACCCCCTAAGATTGACCAGCTTCAACCTATCCATGACCGACGTTTCTGCTGCTTTGCGCTTGGCGCCATTCGATGTGCCTGCTGGTAGTGTTAAATCACAGGACCAAGAATTGATTGTGAGAGCTGATGCAACCTCGGTATCCACGCAAGATATTGAACAGATTTTAATCTCCGGTGACACCCGAATAGGTGATGTCGCCAGTGTTTATTTTGGTCCTGCCGATTCCAGCAGTATGGTCAGGCTTGATGGCAAACCCGTTGTAGGTCTGGGCATTATCCGTCAGGCGCGCTCCAATACGATAGAGATTTCAGATGAAGTACTCGCAATGGTTAAAAGCCTAGACACTCGCTTTACTGACCTAAATATCGTGGTCACATCCGATGATGCAGAGTTTATTCGTAGTTCGGTGAACGAAGTTATGGTGTCTCTAGGACTGACGATATTATTAGTTATCGGCACACTATGGCTATTTCTAGGTAGCTTCAGAGCTACCTTAGTGCCGGCGCTGTCAATACCAGTTTCATTGATTGGTGCGCTAGTCATCATGTGGGTACTTGGTTTCTCTATCAATATCTTAACTTTACTAGCATTAGTACTTGGAACTGGGCTCATTGTTGATGATGCAATTGTGGTATCCGAAAATATCCAACGCCGCCGTGCCCAAGGTATGGGTTCAAGAGCAGCCGCGGTTTTAGGTACAAGAGAAGTTTTCTTTGCGGTCGTTGCCACCACTGCTGTCCTTGCTGCCGTTTTTATTCCTATTGCTTTTTTACCATCTACCGCCGGCAGATTATTCAGAGAGTTTGGTGGCGTGCTGGCTGGCGCTGTCATAATTTCTTCATTCGTTGCATTAAGCTTAGTACCTGCGTTGACCGCCAAATTACCAAACAAGACTAAAAATAATAGCTTTTTTGACCGTACACTAGGCGCATTTGGTAACCGCATGTTAAACGGATACGTAGCTATACTTAATCAGGCTTTGCGTTTTTCATGGCTAACCGTGCTTATGTCCGTTTTATCTGCTGGCGGCGCCGCATTGCTTTATGATCAAATTGAAAATCAACTTTTACCTTCTGAAGACAGGGGTGTTATTCGTGTTTTCGCGCGAGGTCCCGATGGTGCAGGCTTAAATTATATGAACCGACAAGCCACGAAAATGGAGGAGATCCTACTTCCTTATGTAAAGGATGCAGACGTCGAGTCAATTTATACCGTTGTTGGCCGCTGGGACCCTAATTTAGTTTTCATTACTGTGCCGCTTGCTCATTGGGATGAGAGAGAGAAGTCACAGCAAGATATTATAAATGAAATGCGTCCCAAGCTCGCTGCAATTCCTGGTGCTCCAGCGCGGGCATTTGGCAGTAATAGCCTAAATCTTCGCGGCCAAGGTGGCGGTTTAGAATTAGCACTTACAGGTGACACCTATGCCCGTATTTACGAATCTGCAATGGCCTTCGGTAAACTTATTGAAGAAAAACTACCCGAGCTTGGCCGACCTAATATTGGTTATCAGCCAACCCAACCTCAACTGAGAGTGAACATTGACAGACGCAGGGCTGAAGAATTAAATGTTCCTTTCAGTGATATATCGACCACGTTGAGAGCCGCTATCAGTGGAGACGACATAACTGACCTCAATATTGGCGATCAAGCGATCCCGTTAATATTGCAGTCATCGAAGAGAAATACTGCTAATCCATCCGATTTATTGAACCTCTTTGTTAAATCAAATAACGGAGTTTTAGTGCCATTATCTAGTCTTGCCTTTATCAGCGAAGAAGGTGTGGCAGCTGAATTAGAGCGCCACGCTCAGCGCAGAGCTATTGAAATTGACTTAGAGCTGCCTGACAGTATAACGATGGCCGAAGCCGTTGAGCAAATACGCGATATCGCTAATCAAAACCTACCGGATGGAATAGGACTCGTGTTTTTAGGCGAAGCGCTTACTTTCGAAGAAACCTCTAGCCAAATTGCCATGACCTATTTATTTGCATTCATTATTGTATTGCTGGTATTGGCAGCGCAATTTGAAAGTATTAATAGTGCGATTGTGGTAATGCTAACAGTACCTTTTGGCATCGCAGCTGCTATCTATGCCCTTTACCTTACCGATACATCGATCAATATTTATTCTCAGATCGGACTCGTTATGCTAATCGGCTTAATTGCAAAAAACTCTATTTTACTCGTTGAATTTGCTGACCAATTGCGCGATCAAGGCATGGCTGTTAATGATGCAATACTCCAGGCTGCATCCGTCCGATTACGGCCAATAATGATGACTCTAATGTCGACTATACTCGGTGGGCTGCCTTTAATATTGTCCACGGGAGCAGGTGCTGAATCAAGAAACTCTATTGGCTGGGTAGTCTTTGGTGGTTTAGGTATTGCTGTTGTTTTCACACTATTTTTAACGCCAGTTTTATACAAGTTCATTGCTCCATTCTCAAAACCGAGAGCCGATGAGAGTGACCGTTTAGAAACTGAACTTGAAGCTGCAGAGCAGCAAAAATCAAAGGACCCGCAATGAACTTTAGTGATAAACCAGACCGTAAAGCGTCAAAAGCCTACAAATGGGAAAAATACATAGGCACTGATATACTGCCCATGTGGATTGCTGACACAGAATTTCGTTGCGCTGAACCTATTTTAGAGGCACTGCATAAAAGGATTGAAGACGGTTTATTCGGCTACACATTGCCAGCACATGATACGGATGCGACCAATGCAATAGTTGACTGGTGTAAGAAGCAATATCACTGGCAGATCGACCCTGATTGGATTGTCTGGACTCCCGGTGTTGTGCCCGCCTTTAACGTTGCAATAAAGGCGTGTTGTGATGCTGGTGATACTGTGATCGTGCAAACGCCTAATTACCCACCTCTACTAGCGGCGCCAGGTATAAACGGACTCAATAGAGCTTGCGTACCAACTATTGAGGTTGACGGACGTTGGACTATCGATTTTAATGCATTAGAAAGTGCCGCAGCAGACCCCAAAGCAACACTCTTTATCATGTGTAATCCGATGAATCCTGTCGGTTCAGTTCTCACTCAGGCGGAACTAGATAGAATCGCTAGTATCTGTCGAAAACATGAGGTTATGCTTTGTTCCGACGAAATCCACTGCGATTTAATATTAGATGATGTTAATCATCTACCCGCCAGTGCGCATAAAGAATTAAGCGAACATTCGATAACCCTAATGGCCGCAAGTAAAACATTTAACATCGCGGGCTTAGGTACTTCATTTGCCATTATTCCTAATACGACATTACGAGCAGCATTTAATAAGTCCGCCAGAGGCATTGTGCCATGGGTAACGGTTACCGGTTTAACAGCAACCAATGCGGCTTTTAGGCACTGCGATGATTGGCACCAGGCTGAACTAGACTATTTAAAAAGTAACCGCGATTACTTAGTTTCTGAGATAAACAAAATACCGGGTTTAAAAGCTGTTTCGCCCGCTGCCACCTTTTTGCTTTGGGTTGATGCGAGTGGTCTGAATGTATCAAACACACAAAACTGGTGCGAAGAAAAAGGTATTGGCCCTTCACCCGGTCGAGACTTTGGCGACAAAGATTTTTTTAGACTTAACTTTGGTTGTTCTCGCGACTATTTAGTAGAAGCAATTATGAAGTTGTCCTCTTAACGAGGACTTTAGACCATAGGGATGATAACGCTATCGGCAAGAATTTTAAAAACAACCTTTTTTGTGCATTGTCGGTGCCAATACCATTCTTTTTAACGCTTTTTTTATCATGACATTTTTAACTTGGGCTCCATCACCTCTATGCTAACCCCAGCATGAACCGCTAAGCGTTTAATTAAAGGCTCATTTAATGCTGAAGCAGGAGTCCAAAACCCTCCCTTCACATTAGGAATATCTTTTGATAAGCACAACACGGCCTGTGCCAACATTTTCGCCGTTGAACCATAACCAGGGTCACGATCACCTTCTACTTTCACTATTAATTTGTCACCATTGGGCATATCGGCATAAAAACGCATATCAAACATGCCGTTCAATTGCTGGTCTGGCGTCGGGCCTTCACCCGGTTTAGCTAATACATAATTTGCTAATAATTTTCTTAATGGCGATAGGCTTGCTGCTAGCATGAAAGCACCTAAGCCCAGGGTAAACGTCCATGCTTGAAAGCCGCTTTTAGCCGTCATCGCTTCATCGTAGCGAAAATCCTCTCCGTATTGATTACCTAACAATGCATTGGAACGATGAACAACGCGTTCATTAATTGAAGCCATTACAAAAGGCATAGTCCAAACACCCAAGGAATCATCGCGTTGCGCACTTTTATGATTCTTTTGACGTTGTTTAAACGGATGGCCTGAAGGACAAAGTACATAAGGATTTACCAGTACTCTGCGCAATTCAGGGTTTTCTTTTACTTCTTTAAATACGTTTAACATACTAGCGATAGTGCCGCCCGATGCTGCGCCTTTAACTTTTCTTACACGCATTTTGATATACTTTGCGGGTGCTGAAGTTTGTTTGATAGCGGTCTGTTGTAGCTTATAAACGCCCAAATCTGAAGGGATCGAATCAAAACCAGTACAATGCACAATGCGTGCACCGGAGGTTTTTGCATCGCCTTCATACTTTTCAAGCATTTGCTTTATCCACTGCGGTTCGCCGGTTAAATCACAATAATCGGTACCTGATTGCGCACACGCTTTGACAAGCGTTTCACCATACAGCGCATAAGGACCAACCGTACTTACGACAGCTTTAGTCTTTTCACATAGCGCTTTTAAAGTTGTTTCATCAGAGGAATCAGCAATGAAATGTGGTATTTCATGTAAATTAAAACGTTGTTTCAGTTCTTGCAGTTTTCCCTCACTTCTACCGGCCATTGCCCACGTATATTCTTCGCTTGTGTAGCCAGCCAAATACTCGACCATAATTTGGCCCACAAACGACGTTGCACCATATAAAATAAAATCAAATTGTTGGTCACTGCTGCTCATATTATTTTATAGCCCTTTGGTTGTTAATTTGTGTTTTATGCACTCTTTCGTGCACTTGTAGTAACGTTTTTTTAAGTATAGGCACGGTTTTGTAATCACAGTGACCACTGCCCTCTACCAAGATAAATAACATCTGACTTCGGTACAACTTGGTGCTCTTACCTACTTTACTGAAGAGTTGTGAGATTAAGCAAATAGCACATTAGTTGAAGAGTGCACATGTTGGTTAGCTAGTAATTAAAGTTTATTTAACATTATATGTAAACAAAATATAAAAATATCTCATATCGAGTATAGTTTGAACTATCTGACACTATCTAAGCCGATTGCCTGCTAGGAGAGCAGAAGCATGTAGACGACACATATTGAAGTTGCAGGATGCATTTACTGCCACAGACTCTGCTGCGTCCCCCTGTTAAGGTTTTGGATCCCGAAAGCGTGTTGAACACCTATGAATTTATACACAAATCATTTCTCAATAATATCAGACTATAAAGCGTACAATCAGGGGGTATTAGTAATTTAACAGATTATCGGGTATCCAATGAAACCGCAGATATAGTGAATAGGTACTGCAACAGACAGTCGGTTTTAATGTCAGAAAACGTTAACTCCATGCTCGCACAAAATGAGCTCACTATAATAATAACGGCCTTTTTTCAGGTAATTTGAACAGATAGCTGACAGTGGCGCCCAGTATAAGTACAATGCGCCCCCTTTTTATTTTTTATCTTGGATTTTCAATTATGTATGCAGCACAAGAGTTTACCGTTGGGCAACGTTGGTTAAGCAATACAGAAGCTGATTTAGGCTTAGGTGTTGTCGTAGCAACCGACCACCGAACGATAGATATGCTCTTTCCTGCAGTTAAAGAAGACCGTACTTATGCGATTGCTCAAGCACCTATTACCCGTTTGATTTTAAGCGAAGGTGAATTAGCTCTTCACAGTGACGGTTGGGATTTAAAAATCACCAGCGTCGTTTTGCAAGACGGACTTTATATTTATTCTGGAGTGCGCACTGACAATGCCGAAAAGGCCTCTATCATTGAATTAGCGCTGGACCACAACGTCAAACTAAACCAACCTGAAAAACGCTTATTTAGCGGTCAACTCGACTCTCCTAAATGGTTTGATATTCGTCACGAATGTCTGCAAAAACAATATGAGCATGCGACATCTGGCGCCGTTGGCCTAGTTGGTGCTCGTGTAGAGCTTATACCCCACCAATTACATATCGCCAATGAAGTGGGCAGCCGTTTTGCGCCCCGCGTGCTGCTAGCTGACGAGGTAGGTCTAGGCAAAACAATTGAAGCCGGACTGATCTTACATCAGCAATTACTCACAGGCAAAGCCAAGCGCGTGCTTATTATTGTGCCCCCAAGCTTAGTGCATCAGTGGCTCGTTGAAATGCTGCGCCGCGTTAATCTTCCGTTCTCCGTATTTGATGAAGAACGCATGGAAGCGATGGCAGAAAGTGGCGATAACCCCTTCGAACAAGAACAATTAGTGCTCTGTAGCATCGACTTTATTAAACAAGAAAAAGTGTTAGAGAAAGCCACTCAAGCCGATTGGGATATTATGATTGTTGATGAAGCCCATCATTTACAGTGGTCGAGCGAGCATGTTTCTGAGGAATACAGTGCAATTGAACAGCTTTGCCAAATTAGTAAAGGCGTTTTACTATTGACGGCGACCCCCGACCAACTTGGTCATGAGAGTCATTTTGCGCGTTTACGCTTGCTAGATCCAGCGCGATTTTATGATTATCAGCAGTTTCTTGAAGAAGAAACTCATTACGGTGAACTGGCGGAAGCCGTTGCACCTCTGATTGATAATGCACATATGGACCAAGGACAAATTGACAAGCTAAATGCGGTAGTCAAAGATGAAGAAATAACAGATGCAATGTTAGCTAGTGGCGAACAACGCAACACTTTGCTAACTAAACTAATCGATCAACATGGTACTGGTCGCTTATTATTCAGAAATAGTCGTGCCAGCATAAAAGGTTTCCCTGAACGCCTTGCCATGCCAGCCCCGTTAAAGTTACCAAAGGAATACGCGGTATCGATGTCGTTAGAAGAAGATGTTGTGCTTAGTTTGCATCCCGAACGGGCGCCTCTGGTTAACGACAACTGGACTAAGTACGATCCACGTGTCACGTGGTTAGTTGATTTACTAGAAAAAAATAAAAGCGAAAAGGTACTCGTCATATGTGCCTATGCGTCGACCGCGCTGCAATTGGCTGAATACTTGCGTCAAAAAACAGCAATTCGACATACTGTTTTCCATGAAGGTATGAGTATTATTGAACGTGATAAAGCCGCCCACTTCTTTGCTACCAACGAACAAGGGGCACAAGTGTTATTATGCAGCGAAATTGGCAGTGAAGGCCGAAACTTTCAGTTCTCACGTCACTTAGTTTTATTCGATTTACCAATGGTGCCTGACCTTTTAGAACAGCGGATTGGTCGTCTTGATCGTATTGGCCAAAAATTCGATATAAACCTGCACATTCCCTACTTTGAAAATACGGCGCAAGAAGTATTATTTGATTGGTATCAAGATGGATTAGGCGCTTTCGAATCCACCTGCCCAGTTGGCAGCGATGTGTTCAAACAACTGCAATCAGATTTAATGTCCGCACTTAAAAACCCAGAGGATACGGAGCTAAGGATCGATATTATCGGCCAAACTAAAGCACTAACAAAAGACCTCAAACAAAAGATTGAGCAAGGTAGAGACAAATTACTGGAATTAAATGCGTCTGGGTTTGGTCGTATTGATAACTTGCTAGACAAAATTATTGCCGCGGAAAACCCAGTTGGTTTGCTCAACTTCATGAGCCGATTGTTTGACGCGTTGGGCGTGACACAAGATGAAAAAGATGATCACAGTTATATTCTTCGTCCAACGGAGCAATTAGTGCATCAAATTCCGGGCTTGACTGAAGACGGTTTGGAAGTCACATATCAACGCAATAGCGCGACTAAATTTGAGCAATTACAGTTCTTAAGTTGGGACAGTGAAATAGTCAGTCACTGTCTCGAGTCAGTCATTACAGATGTTTTGGGTAAAAGTAGTATTGCGTTTACAAAAGATCCTACCCTACCGACTGGCGCATTTTGGATAGAAACAACGAGTGTTTTATCTGCAAGCGCAGAAGCTAGTTTGCAATTATATCGGTTTTTACCGCCGACCCCGGTTCGTCTTTGTCTCGATGCTAAAAACCAACCTGTAGAAATACAATTTGAACAATTATTTAAGGTCAAACGCAAAATTGCAATACAACTATTGCAAGCCCTAGCGGATCCCATTACCGCAGGTGTTGAGGCAAGCTTGAAATTAGGCCATGCCGACTTGGCTGAACAGCAATCAATTGCACTAAATGCGATGCAATCCGAACTTAGTGGTGAAATTGCACGTTTACGCTCGCTACAAAAAACCAACCCCTCAATTCGAGATGAAGAAATCAACTTTATTGAAGAACAAATGGCAACGCTTACTAACATAATAAGCAATGCTGAACCCTATTTAGATAGCTTGCGCGTTGTGGTAAATAATCCATAAATGACCCTTCTTCACTATTCTCCGCCGACACATCCTTATCTAACAATATTATATAATGATGAGGATATTTTAGTGTTAGACAAACCCGCCGAGCTGCTTACTGTGCCCGGTAAATCGATAGAGCTCAGAGATTCATTGCAAATTCGTGTGCAACGCGTTTTCCCCACGGCCACTATCGTTCATCGCCTTGATATGGCTACATCCGGCATCCTTATAATGGCGTTGA
>JBLHOI010000016.1:0-13525 GCA_047621375.1 Glaciecola sp. | reverse complement strand
ATACTGATCTTAAAAATAGATATATCAACTCTATTGCTAGCAAAGCTATCTCCTGTCGCCAGGACATTAGCTGTTTATTTAACAATCAGTCAGCTATATTATCCGGTGCACTAGCGAAATAAGAATACCCGACGAAATACGCTTTATCTTTAAGGTTCTTGCCATATAATTTAAGTGTATCGCTTTACAACTCTTTCTTTAGGTAATGTTAACTCAGGCATTTTTACCGCATATGCGAGCTCAACACTTTGGTCGGATAATAAATGTGGTTTTTATTCATTCAATTATAGCATCCCCTTTTAAATCAGCTCGCGTGTCTGCGAAACATGGGTTACCTGGTTTTCCTAAAACAATGGCCTTAGAGACCAGAGATGTTGTTACCGTCATTAATCCGCTTTGTTTTGCTTGCATAAAAACACCCTTAGTTAAAAAGCAGATTGCTGTTCAAGTTATTGAAAATAATATGTCTGAAGCAAATGTTGTTACTAAAATAATGTTGGAACCAATGCCTAAAAAGGCCCTTATAGAAATTGAAGCATTGGCGCAAACTGTACACTTCTTAATTGATCCTGCAGCGGAGAATATTACGGGCCAAACTCTCATATTAGATGGTGACTGGACAGCAAGGTAAACAAGTTTATAAATTTACGCTTGCAAGTCGCTGTAAATTGGGTAAAAGTTAGGGTATGAAAGAATGATAATTATCTGAGAACAATTAATGCGTTATTCAACCGTTGGCTTGATTGGTAAAACCGACCATGAAGGCACCCGGGTCACCCTCAATGCACTTATTACCGAATTAAAGCAAAGAAACTGCACCATTTTGGTCGAAGCACGCATAAAAGAAGATATAGACGATCGCTCTTTGGAAATCTGCGACTTAGAAACTATTGGAGAGCGAGCAGAACTAGCGATTGTTGTTGGTGGTGACGGATATATGCTCGGTGCTGCGCGGGTTTTGGCTAAATATGACACTGACGTAGTGGGTGTTAACCGCGGCAACTTGGGATTTCTTACAGACATTAATCCAGAGGATATTAGCCGCCAAATTGCGCATATTTTTGAAGGCAATGTTTATCGAGAAGCTCGCTTCTTGTTAGAAGCGAGCGTATTTCGAAACGATGAGCATCAAGATACCAATTCGGCAGTAAACGAAATAGTGCTACATCATGGCAAAGTAGCTCACATGATGGAGTTTGAGCTCTATGTCGACGACCAGTTTGTTTTTAGTCAGCGCTCCGACGGCTTAATTATAGCCACACCTACAGGGTCAACTGCGTATTCCTTATCCGGTGGGGGTCCTATTTTAATGCCACAATTAGATGCCCTTACACTTGTTCCTATGTTTCCGCATACGCTGAGTAGTCGACCTATCGTTGTCGATGCTAACAGTGAAATAACCTTAAAAGTGTCTAATGTTAATACCGATAATCTGCAAGTAAGTTGTGATAGCCACAGTGTTATTTCATTAATGCCCGGTGACGAAGTGCGTATTCGCAAGAACCCCGATAAACTCCATTTGGTGCATCCACAGGACTACAACTATTTTAATGTGCTGCGTACTAAACTCAACTGGGGCAGTAAACTTTACTAATGCTGCACCACGTTGAGAGACTACAAAGGATAGCAACGGCAAGTGAACGTCTTATCATCGGCTTAATGAGCGGTACCTCGCTTGATGGCCTTGATATTGCTTTATGTAGGATATCAGGCCATGGTCGATCGACACTATTACATTGCGAAAAATTTACTTCCGTTGCTTATTCCAACAAACAAAAAAATACAGTTCAACAAGTATTTGCCAAACAAAACGTGTCCCTAGATTCACTTTGTTTGTTGAATGCTCAAATAGGTCTTCTACATGGCAATATGGTTAACCAAGCTTTAATCGACTGGAATGTCACCAATAGCAGCATCGACTTGATCGCAAGTCATGGCCAAACTATATATCATCGACCATCATCGTTTCATCAAATAAAAGACCAGCCCAACAGCACGCTACAGGTTGGTGATGGCGATCATATTGCCGCTCTAACCGGAATAATCACGCTCAGTGATTTTCGTCAAAAACATATAGCACACGGCGGCGAAGGCGCTCCTCTCGCAATATACGGAGACTATTTGTTGTTAAGCAGTGTGCATGAGCATCGCACACTATTGAATATAGGCGGCATTGCAAATTTAACCTACCTGCCCGCTAACACATCATTTGATGATGTCATCTGTTCGGATATTGGTCCTGGTAACACGATTATGGACGCACTTGCCAGAAAGCATAACGGCGCTGACTTCGATAAAGACGCTTGTATCGCGAAACAAGGAAGCATAAATGCATTGCTGCTTGCGCATTTATTACAGCATCCTTTTATTCAGTTGCCTTTGCCTAAAACTACGGGCCCAGAAACATTCAATCTTGATTGGTTCCTTTACCAACTAGAAGCCGTGGATTTGCAATATTTAGCTGTGCCTGATCAAATGGCGACATTAAATGCTTTTACCGCACATTCCATTGCCAATACCATTAATCAGTTACCCAAACTCTCAACGGTTTATGCTAGTGGTGGGGGTGCTCATAATCCGCTTTTGTTGGACACTGTTTCTAAGTTACTCACTAGGCCTGTATTGTTAACCAACGAGTTAGGTATTAACACCGATGCAAAAGAAGCTATCTTGTTCGCTATACTTGCAAATGAATGCGTCGCCGGCGATAAATATGCTTTTTTGAGTGATAAACCTAACCAACCCAATGTCAGTATGGGCAAGCTGTCATTTCCTTCCTGAGCCCACTCAAGAATCGTATTACTTACCAACAATAATTTAAACTTTTCATAGAAACTGATCTTTACACTCCTCAAAACACTGTATATATTACCAGTGTTAAAACTTTTTGGTAGACTTAAGATGCTTACTCATATTTCAGTTAAAAATTTTGCTGTTGTAAAACAAATCGGGATCGATGTCGCTCATGGGCTAACCGTGATTACAGGCGAAACGGGCGCTGGTAAATCCATTGCAATAGATGCATTAAGTCTGTGTCTTGGCGACCGCGCTGACGCCGCTTCAGTAAGAAAAGGAGCAGACAAAGCAGAGGTTGTCGTGCATTTCGATATTAATAAAGTATCGCTAGCAAAAGCATGGTTGGAAGAACAAGAATTAGTTCAAGAAGACAATCCAAACGAATGTTTTATCAGACGAATAATAAGTAGTGAAGGTCGCTCAAAAGCATTTATAAACGGTGTTGCTGTTTCTTTAAATCAACTCAAGTCACTTGGCCAGTATTTAGTTAGTATTCATGGCCAAAACGCACACTATCAGCTATTGAAACCAGATAACCAGCGTAAGTTACTAGATAGTTTTGCAGGACACCAGCCTCTTTTGACAAATGTTGCCGTCGCTTACGATGTATTAAAGCAAAAGCAACAGTTACTAAAACAATTGACTTCAGTTCAAAAACAACGCACCGACCGTAAAAATTTACTCGAATATCAAGTTCAAGAATTGGATGAGTATAGCATTGGCGAAGACGAGTTTTTGCAATTAGAACTGGAACATAAGCGACTGAGCAATAGTCAAACGTTGTTGGAACAAGCTCAGATAAGTTTCTACCAATTATATGAGGCTGAGGATTTTAACGCACTTTCAGCGGTACAGAGCAGTCTTGATAGTTTATCTGAACTCCAAGAGCACGACCCAACGCTTAGTCCGATTGTGGACATGCTCACTGAAGCCGCTATTCAAATTGAAGAAGCTTCTCAAGAAATTCGTCAATATTGTGAGCAATTGGAAATTGATCCAATGAAACTACAGCAGGTCGAACAGCGATATTCCGAAGCAATGGACCTGTCAAGAAAGCATCATGTTAAACCAGAAGAGCTATATACGATGCACATGCAACTGGCTGCAGAGTATGCAGAGTTGCTGAAAGATGAAAATAACTTGTCCACGCTAACCACAGAATGCGAAAAGCAACGTGAAGCTTACGAAACAGCTGCCCGCAAATTACATGGATCGAGAACAGAAAAAGCGAAGAGTCTAGCGAGTAAAATTGAGTCTCACGTAAAAGATATGAATATGCAGCATGCCAAAGTTTTTATAGATGTTGATTATGATGAATCATCTTCACCTAGTCCGCAGGGAAAAGATAATGTCCTAATTAAGGTAACGACCAACCCTGGTCAGCCTGCTGATGCATTAGACAAGGTGGTATCTGGTGGTGAGCTGTCAAGAATTGGTTTGGCGATCCAAGTTATTACTTCGAGCGGAAATCAAGTTCCAACGATGATATTTGATGAAGTTGATACCGGTATTAGCGGACCAACAGCATCTATTGTTGGTCGGTTATTACGTAAACTTGGAGAAGCATCTCAAGTTGTATGTGTAACCCATTTGCCCCAAGTCGCTGCACATGGTCACAATCAATTGTTTGTCACTAAGCTGACCGACGGTGATACCACGGAGACCAAAATGTTGAAGTTAACTGACAATGACCGTATAAACGAGATTGCACGACTGCTCGCTGGCGATAAATTAACCGATACTGCTATCGCAAATGCTAAAGACCTTTTAAAATTGTAAATAAGAACTAATTAAAAGTTGAATGGTCTGAAATTAGTGGGTAGCATCTGTGCTCATGAACTTTGGCACCTGCCTTGTAATATAAAAGTATGACTAATTCGGACTATTAAATGAAGTTAACACAACTACTGATTATCATTGCGCTGTTATTGACGACATCTGCTTGTAAGAATTGGATTTATCGCATTGATATACCTCAAGGTAATTATCTAGATGATAGAGACGTAAAAAAGCTCAGGATCAGTATGACAAAAGAGCAAGTAATATACGTGTTAGGACGTCCAGTTGTTGAAGACTCTTTTGATAAAAACACTTGGTATTACGTTTATGAAATGAAGCGCGGAATGACAACCCGTGGAGATGATTTCAAAAAGGACCTTATTATTAGTTTCGAAGACGGAAAACTGGTAAAGGTTGAAGGTGATTTTGAGCTAGGTGAAGAGTTCGATACTCCGCTAGATGCCTAAATAACTATTATTTAACTAAATCAGCGGCTAAACAAAACATATTTTGGCCGTTTGCTTTAGCTTGATAAAGAGCACTATCCCCTCTTCCAAATAACTTATATGTTATCGTTATTGCTGGCACATCTGCGTCAATCAGTCTTCTTGCGATACTAATTAGCAATCCAGCGGCATTAAATTGAATACAGACTGGAATATCTTGACTAACTCTATGAGAGCGACGGATACCTTGTTATTTTGCGTTTTGCTTACTGCATCAAATATATAGTTTATTTTACTAAAAATTGATTTTCTTAATACCGTCCGTCAATGCTTGCATCACCATAAAATTGTTGGGCGACATTATAATTGAGTGTCAGCAGGCGCATTGAGCTGGCGTTCACCACAAAAAACACGACAACAAACATCCATAAACTGCAACGTATAATACCTCCACATCCATATGAGAGATAATTAAGACCATACCGATTCATAAAAAACTAACTAACGCTGCAGACACAAGTGAGAGCTTTGCTGTCAAAAACCCAAACAAAATGAACTCTAACAGGAGTTGTTGTATAAATTTCTGATGGGAAACAAAAATTGCTACGACAGTAAATTGACAATAAATAATAAAGCCATTTAAAAAAGGCTATTGTTAAATACTAACGTCGACTTTGCTAAAAAACACCATATTCTAGATCAACATTTCGATTGATATCGTTCCTTGCTATTCCAGCAATCATTTAGTCAGTCCTTAGCTGCTTAAGCAGTGCTAGAGCCTCTTCCTTTTGCTCATCATTACCTTTCTGTACTACTTCGTCTAGCGCTTCAATAGCCGCTTCATTGTCTTCCATATCTACGTAAACTCTGGCTAAATCCAAATTACTAGCTTGATCAGCATCTATATCAACATCGATCTCGACTTCATCGTTTAAAAACTTGTCTAATGACATATCTAAATCAAGCGCCAGTTCGTCATCAGTAGCGGGTGTGACATTATCACTTTCTTGCAGCAAGCTATCTACGTCAATAAAGTCTTTTGAATTATCAATTACCGACTCATCAAACAAAGCAGCTAAGTCTAAATCTAAATTATCTAGTGTTTCAGTAGCTTGTTCCTTTAAGGTAACTTCAAGGACGCCATCATCCCCATCATATAGTTTTTCTATTTCAGTTGCGGTTTGTTCATCCGAAAGAGAATCCATTTCGGCGAGTAATAAATCAAAATCGGCTTCTTCAATCTCACGCAAAACATCATCTTCTGAATTCGCCTCACTGAATTTGTCTAATGCTTGACCAATCTCGTTATCTATTGTCTCTTTATCATCTTCATCAAGCCAATCGTCAAGACCCGGTAAATCTAATAAATCTTCATCTGATTCACCAGTCGCATCGCTCTGTTTTGCATCAATCTCATCATCGGCAACACTTAAGTGCTCACTGGCATTGCGTTCAGAAAGGCGCCCGCGGTCAGCCTGTCTTTCTTCACTGGCAAAACTAGGAGTATCATCTAATGCGAGACTACTTTCCTTTATAACCGTCGATGCTTCTAGTTCAATCGACGCTAAATCGGGTATACCTAAATCAATATCATCTAATTCAATTTCATCTGAGGCTTCAGTTGAGTCTAATTCACCGAGCATCTCATCAGAGATATTATCAGACTCTTGGCTCTGATTTTGTTTAATTTCCACTTCCGCATCTAGCGCTTCAAATGTAGTATCAGGGTCGTTATTTAGTTCATATAATTTCTCGATAGTCGTACTAGAATAGCGATCAAACTCATCATCCTCGAGCTGATTATTAATGAAGTCATTTAAACTATCATCCAGTACAGAATCAATATCGATATGTTCCGGCTGTTCGTTACCATCTTCTGCCAATTCAACGTAAGACTGATCACTTTCAAGCAAAACAGCTTTATCTCGCAAGGCATCTTCTAGATCATCAGTTAATTCATCGTGTTGCTCAAAGTCTATCGTCCCTGTTTGCAATTCGTTTAAGCTGCTTTCTAAAACTGAATCGAGATCTAAATCATTAATTCCATGTGTAATAGGTTGAGTTAGCAAATCTTCAATCTCAGAATCTACATCACCAGACGACTCCACTGCCAACTCTTTAAGTAATTGACCTGCTAGCGGACTATCACTATCCAATGTGTCATCGTTTTCAATATTCTCAATTGCGTCGGCTATATCGTCCTCAACCCCTTGAATAATTCCGTCAAATGGGCGAATTGACTTCTGTTGTTCGGGGCTTGCGGCGCCTGTGTTACTCGAATCAAGATCGTCATTATCGGTATCAAAATCTAGGTCATCATCCAGAGGATCATTGTTGGTGAGTTCTTCATAAAAATTTTCAGTTAATGTATTGAGTTCGATGTTTCTTTCTGCAATCTCAGCTTCAATTTGCCCAATAACTTTTTCGTCTATTTGGCCCGACACGTTGCTTGAGACACCTTTAGGCGTGCTTCCATCCAGAGCATTGTGTTCTAGTAGGTCATCAATATCTATTTCAGACTGCTCGTCATCATCTTGTGATGCTGACAAATCAGATTGGGTTAAGTTATCTACGAATAAACTGTCTTCTTCCGACAATTTTTCGCCTTCGCTTAACTGCTTGATGGCTTCAGCTTCAACTTGGCTAATATCGACACTTTGTTCATCGAGAATGCTATCAATATCAACTTCTTGAGGGTCGGCGTCCAAACCATCAAAATCATCTAATTGATCACTAATATTGTCAACACCATCAGTGTCGACTTTCTCGTCGCCTAAATCGATACCATCGAATTCCGCATCAAGCGTGTCCCCATCAAGACTATCAAGATCTAATAGCGTATCGCTAAGGTCATCGTCTGCTACTTTTCCTCGCTGTTCAGGTACTAACAATTCATTATTAATGTCACTAAAATCATTCGTGTTCAGCGCAACTTCATCGAACGAATCCTCCAAATCATCAGACAAAATATCGTCTAATAAGTCATCATCAGAAATATCTTCTTTTTCTAATATGGCTAACAAGTCATCAGCATCATTCGATGCTTTTTGCTCTATTGAGACATCGTCTAAGTCTTGTGTACCTTCGCCAGCTTTTGCTTTTGCATTTATCGGTTTACGCAGAATTGAGATTGCGATTAATACAAACAGAAAGAAAAAAACCACGGAGGCTGCGATAACCATAAACACAGGTTTTCTGATCAGATTGCCAAACGAGTCATTTTCTTGTGCTTGTTCTTTCATTTTGGCCATGGCAAAAAATTCACGTAATTCCTGAATTTGGGCCGCCTGCTCATCTAATTTTGACTGGAAATCTTCGGACAATTCTGTTTTGAGTACAATAAATTCTGCATCTTTTTTAGCTAATTCTCTGAGGACCAGCTTGTTATCATCAACAATAATTTGAGTTGCTTGTATTGACTCGCCAAGCTGCTTTTTCAAATCATTTACAGTGTTTATTTGTTGGCGTTTAAGTGAATTTATTTGCTGTTGGAATTGTTTTTGTGTCGCGTCTAATTCTTCTTTGTTAACCAGAGGAACTTCTTGCTTCAGGTTTTCTGTTTGCGCCTGGCCGTCAGACGTTTCGTTAGCACTTTGTCCCTCGCGACCGGTAGTTTGCGTAAATGCACGGTCATCTTGCTCGGCTTTAACTCTCGCTCGTTTGGGATCAATCCTGGCTATATAGCGGTTAGTAGGAAGTTGCAGAGTTGTACCATTGACCATCGTATTGAAGTTACGATTTACAAATCCCCTAGGATTAAGTTCATAAATGGCTAGCATCACCTGATAGACGGTGAACTGCTGATTTTTTCGATATTGACTCGAGATAGCCCACAACGTATCCGATCTATCTACCGGACCATAAACAACCCCTGAATAAACATCAGCGGCGTCACTAGGACCCTGAATTTGTGTTGCTTGCCCTACTGCATAAGTTGTTGCTGATAAACATAAAACAGCAACAACAATTGCTCGAATAAATAATAATGACCGCTTCATAGTGATTTTTTAGACTCTCCGAATTGGGCCTGGGTATACCTTTAGCAACATATTACAAATACTGTCAGTAACTAACAAAGACAGTTATGGTGCCGACAAAATTACCTAACATTGGCATAACAACAATAAGTTATCGGCATGTAATCATATAAATTTACAGATAATCTCTAATCAATGTTTCAGCTATCTGCACACTGTTAGTTGCCGCGCCTTTTCTAATGTTGTCTGAGACAACCCAGAGGTTAATCCCGTGCGAATGAGAGATGTCATTTCTAACACGACCTACATGCACTGAATCATTTCCACTAGCTGATGAAACCTGAGTTGGAAAATCTTCGGGTTTTTCATATAATGTAATCCCCGGAGCATTGCGTAACAACTCTTTCACTGCCTCCGCATCAATTTGTTGACGTGTTTCAATGTGTATTGCTTCACCGTGACCATAAAACACCGGAACGCGCACAGCGGTAGCATTGACTAGAATACTATCATCACCCATGATTTTTTGAGTTTCCCACACCATTTTCATTTCTTCTTTGGTATAGTCATTGTCCAAAAAAACATCAATTTGCGGAATTACGTTAAACGCAATTTGACGAGAGAAATCATCACCAGTAACGGCTTTTGCATTTAATAGTTCTGCAGTCTGTCTAGCTAATGCTTCCATTGCCGTTTTCCCCGCACCAGAAACAGACTGATATGTACAAACGTTAATCCGCGCTATACCAACGGCATCATGGATTGGCTTTAATGCAACCATCATTTGAATGGTAGAACAATTAGGATTCGCAATAATATTGCGATTTCTAAAGTCTGCCAAAGCATGTGCATTAACTTCAGGTACAACAAGCGGAATATCGGCTTCGTAACGAAACTGAGAGGTATTGTCGATAACAACACAACCCGCGTCTGCTGCCACAGGCGCATACTTTGCAGAAACGCTGCCTCCGGCAGAAAAGAAAGCAAATTGCACTTTAGACCAATCAAATCTATCGGCATTTAGAACCGTTATTTTCTCGCCTTTAAATTTAATAGTAGTACCTGCTGAACGCTCGCTAGCAAGTAAATAAAGTTTGTTGATTGGAAAATCACGCTCTTCCAATAATTCCATCATTGTTTGGCCAACTAAGCCTGTTGCGCCTAAAATGGCAACGTCAAACGCTTGCGACATGAGTAAATATCTCCGAAATTAAATTATTTTTAGGTTAAATGACTATCGTTAGTTGGCTATTTTAAACCCTATTGATGCGGCTATTTGTGCCACGTTCTTGCTATTTTTTTTGTCTGCTGCAGTGGTAGTCAAATTAAGTTCTACGGCACTAAACTCTCTTCTTACTGGATAATGTTTTCGAATATCAGCAAACGCTTCTGATTTTGCCATGCGAGCACGAAAAATACCATCATCCTTTTTGATGTCATACATATGCTTAACCATCTGAAATAATTGATTAAAAGATGAAAGTGATGGATCGACAGACAGGTTATTTTCAAAAGCAGGTAAAAAATCATCCAATTTAAGCAGATTTTGTTTCTTTAAATGACAACAAAAGGCATCGTAAGCCATAGATGTTCCTCTCGCTTTACCTTCTAAAGTATGCCCCGCAATATGCGCTGTTGCTAGACGAATATAAGGAATTAAATCGTGTTTAATTAAGGGTTCGTTTTCCCAAACATCCAGTACAACATTAAGTTTTTTGCCTATTTTAAATAAGCTTAACAAGGCATCGTTATCAATAACTTCTCCCCGACAAGCATTAATAAGATATTGATTCTCGGATAGCCTTGATAACTCATTACTCCCAAACATATGCAAAGTAGAGAAATCACCACTTTTTATGAGAGGTGTGTGTAAACAAATAATATCAGCTTGTATGGCTGTTTCAAAGTTAACAAACGAACGGTTTTTATCTGTTGCTTGCAGCGGCGGATCGCATAAAACATGGTTAATGCTTAGGCAATTTAGAATATTAGACAGGGCTGAACCTATATTTCCAGCACCTATAATTGCGACTTTTTTGGCAAAGGGATCGAATTTATCTTCATGCGCAAGCTGCAATATAGCGCTTATTACATACTCAGCTACCGCTGTCGCATTGCAACCACCTGCGGAGTACCATCTTATTTCACGTTGGTTAAGATAATCGATATCCAGATGATTAAAACCTGCTGTCGCAGTTGCCACAAATTGTAATTTATTCGCCTTTTCCAATAATTCAGCATCCACTTTTGTAGTCGAACGCACAAATAATGCATCTATATCAACCAGCGATTCGCAAGTTAGGCTGCCTAGGTCGAAGGATTTTGCTTCACCCAAGCTGTCGAAGAAAGCAGCTGCATATGGCATTGCTAAATCATACAAAATCTTCAATTACTATTCTCCATGCTGCCCGTGTAAACTGAAATAGTGGCTATGGATATTATACAGTTACCGCCACTGGTATAAAAAAACCATTCCGTATCGAATGGTTTTTTTATTCATTCTCTAGCTATTAGAGCAGATTAATAACGTTATTAAGCGTGATATTTTTTAAATACCAACGTAGCGTTAGTGCCACCAAAACCAAAACTATTCGACATGACGAGGTCTAACTTTGCCTCTCTAGTTTGGGTTACAATATCCAAACCTTTGGCCGCCTCATCAAGATTTTCAACGTTAATTGACGGCGCAATAAAGTCGTTTTCCATCATCAGCATACTATAGATAGCTTCGTTAACTCCGGCAGCACCTAGGGCATGTCCAGTGAGTGATTTTGTTGCACTCATCGGCGGACTCTTTTCACCGAACAAAGTCTGAATAGCTTCCAGCTCTTTTACATCACCAACCGGTGTTGATGTACCATGAGTGTTCAGATAATCTACCGGTTGGTCGATACCTTGCAACGCTTGTTTCATACATCGAACAGCACCCTCTCCTGATGGTGCTACCATATCATGTCCGTCAGACGTGGCACCGTAACCTACAATCTCGGCATATATTTTCGCGCCACGCGCTAATGCATGTTCTAACTCTTCAACGACGACCATTCCACCACCACCAGAGCTCACGAACCCATCGCGATCAGCGTCATATGTGCGTGATGCTTTTGTTGGATCATCATTATACTTAGTTGATAACGCACCCATTGCATCAAACTGGCTAGAGAGTGCCCAGTGCAATTCTTCACCACCGCCAGCAAAAACCATGTCTTGCTTGCCTAGCTGAATCATCTCTAACGCATTACCGATGCAATGTGCACTAGTCGCACACGCAGAAGAAATACTGTAGTTAACTCCTTTAATCTTAAACGGTGTCGCTAAACAGGCTGAAACGGTGCTTCCCATGCAACGAGTGACCATGTACGGACCGATCCGCTTTACACTTTTTTCGCGTAAAATGTCAGCTGATATCACTTGATTTTCAGATGATGCTCCACCAGAACCCGCAATAATGCCTACTCGTTCATTCGAATATTGCTCTTCTGTTAGTCCAGCATCCTCTATCGCTTGCTGCATAGCAATATAAGCATAGCTAGCGGCATCGCCCATAAAACGCAGCGCTTTACGGTCAATGTGCTCAGACAATTCTATTTTAAGATCCCCCCAAACTTGGCTGCGCAGACCCATATCAGCAAATTGTTGGGAAAAAGTAATTCCCGAACGACCTTCTCTCAATGAATCGGTCACTTCTTGTTTATTATTGCCTATGCTTGATACGATGCCAAGGCCAGTAATCACTGCTCTTCTCATTTTTCACCTAATATATTGTTGCGAATTCATTATTATTATTTTACTGCGTGATGCTTATTTTTGCAGATCTACACCGAAAAAACACGCACATCTTTTTAGTTTACGAAAAAGTAATCATTCAGACTTTCGTTTAACGTATTCGTCGTTTTGATGGCTATAGTACCGGTTTTAGTGATCAAAGTGGTTCGATATCTAAAAAATGTGACATTCGCAGACTACGCTTCTACAAACAACATTTATACAACCTTAACTAAAGTCTTGGAAACAATGCAAAAGTATTGTGTTTATCCAGTGTAACCTGTTTAAGACGCGCCGTCTTCAGTGCATAAATACTGATGCAAAGTAAACACCATTGCTGTGTCAGGATATTATCACATGGTACACTCATGCAATAATATTAAGAGATGAATCGATCTGCGAGCGAGAGTGCCAAGCGAACATAAGTTTGCTTCTTTAAAACCTAATATTAAATTTAATTGTACATAACAAAATCACCCGCATTTTATTTGATGAGCGAGAATTGTTTTTTGAAAATATCTACTGCCAATATTTTTTTTAACGAAAATGGAACCCCGGTTGCTGCCGATTTCGATGACGTCTATTTTTGCAATCAAGGAGGTATCGAAGAAACTCAGTATGTGTTCATTCAAGGCAATCGCCTCAATGAACGTTGGATTAATTCTGCTCATCCTAACTTTAGTATTGGTGAAACCGGTTTTGGGACAGGACTTAATTTCCTAGTGACAGCGAGAGAGTTCATTACCTTTAGGGAGAGAAATC
>JBLHOI010000015.1:0-13656 GCA_047621375.1 Glaciecola sp. | reverse complement strand
GCGAAGAAGTAGAAATCGTTGGTATAAAAGACACAGTTAAGACAACTTGTACGGGCGTAGAAATGTTCCGTAAATTGCTTGACGAAGGTCGTGCTGGCGAGAACGTTGGTGTTTTATTACGTGGTACAAAGCGTGAAGACGTTGAACGTGGTCAAGTATTAGCGAAGCCTGGTTCAATTAACCCGCATACTAAGTTCGAAGCTGAAGTATACATCCTAAGCAAAGATGAAGGCGGCCGTCATACGCCATTCTTCAAAGGCTATCGTCCACAGTTTTACTTCCGTACAACTGACGTAACAGGTGCTGTAGAGCTTCCTGAAGGCGTAGAGATGGTTATGCCTGGCGACAACTTGAAATTTGTTGTTGAGCTGATTGCTCCAATCGCGATGGACGAAGGTTTACGCTTCGCAATCCGTGAAGGTGGCCGTACAGTAGGTGCTGGTGTAGTATCGAAGGTTATTGCATAATAACGCAGTAGATTAATAAAAAAGGCGCTCATTGAGCGCCTTTTTTTTGCTTAAAGGAAGTGATATCCCAGCTATATATAAGGAGGGGACTGTCTGTCAGTTCCTGGTCATGAAAAGCCGCAAAATCATCGTGGATGAAAAACGCCCATGTAGCCCACCAGAACAAATTTGCCGCGCGAACCACCCATCGGCAACTCAGTTTCTTATTTGTCCACCTTTACTAATAATGAATAGCAGTATTCTTTAAGTGCTGCCGTTTTTGTAACGGCGTAACCAGTTAAGTAGCAATAGCCCTGAATTTATCATTAAGACCGTTTTATTCGCGTACTTTAATTAAAAATTAAATATACACGAAAGGGTTATGTGTTTTGTCGCCTAACCTATAGAATTGCAATATAGTATTTACTTATCTAAAGAGTGTTTCGGTTTTGATCACAATAATTAAGAATGCCAACGTGTATGCCCCGGAGCATCTTGGCTTACAACACATTCTTATCGCAGAAAATAAAATAATTTATGTGGGCGTGACTTTGCCTGAACTTAATCTTGAGCATAATGTTATCGATGCTGAAGGCTGCATAGTAATGCCTGGATTTATTGACGGTCATACTCATATTACCGGTGGTGGCGGAGAAGCGGGGTTTTCTACCAGAGTCCCTCCAGTGCCACTAAGCAAATTTACGCGAGCGGGCATCACTACCGCCGTTGGTCTGCTTGGCACCGATGACTTAACTCGCAGCACTGAATCCTTAGTAGCGCAAGTTTACGCGCTACGAGAAGAAGGATTTTCAGCTTATTGTTATACTGGTGGTTATCATTTACCTGCAACAACTTTAACCGGATCGGTGAAATCGGATATTGTCTTCATTGAACCGATTATTGGCGTAGGTGAGTTAGCTATTAGCGATCATCGCTCAAGTCAGCCAACATTAAATGAGTTATTAAAAGTAGCATCTGAGGCTCATGTAGCGCGTTTGATGACAGGTAAAGCAGGTATGCTTCATTTGCATCTAGGCGATGGTGAAAGAGGGTTGAGTTTGGTCAGGGAGGCATTAGACGCAGCTGAAATTCCACCTAGAACGTATAATCCAACACATATCAATCGTCAGCGTTTCTTATTCGAGGAAGCCTGCGAACTTGCGAAACGAGGTTGTTGGGTTGACGTGACGGCGTTTGAAACTGGCGATGTTGGTTTTGAACCGGGTGAAGCATTGCTACGCTATATGCAACAAGATTTACCACAAGATAAATTGACTATTAGCTCGGACGGTGGTGGATGTTTACCCGATTTCCATGCTGACGGTAGTTTGAAAAAAATGGACTTTGCTGAGTCTCAATCAATGACCGATATCTTCTATGAGCTAGTTGATGACGGTCAAGCGGTTGAAAAGTTTTTACCCTTTTTTACAAAGAACATTGCGCAATTGATGAATTTTCACCATAAAGGGCGAATTCAAAAGGGTGTTGATGCCGATATCATCATCTTGAACAAGCAAAATCGGATTGAGCATGTTATGGCAATGGGTCATTGGCATGTTAAACATAAACAACAGGTTAAAAAAGGCACTTTCGAGTAAATATTATGCCCTCTCCAAATATAGACGGCACCCAAAGAGGATATGTTATTCCGATTGGTGGTGCAGAAGAAAAATTAGATAATCCCGAAATTTTGGCAAAGTTTGTCGAACTGAGCGGTGGTAAAGACGCTGTCATAACTATCATTCCAACAGCTTCACAGCTCGACGATACGGGTTCACGGTATCAGAAAATTTTCGAAGAAATAGGTGTTAAAAAAACGTATTCTTTGCCCATAACTGAGCGTTCTGATGCGCAAAACCCTGAGTACGTAAAAATCTTGGAAAAAAGTACCGGTATATTCGTCACTGGTGGTAATCAGCTTAGGCTATCTACTATTTTAGGTGGAACACCGATTGCGAAAACGATTCGGCAGTTAAATGCCCTAGGTGTCAACTATGCCGGCACCTCTGCAGGTGCTGCTATTGTCTCGCAACATATGATTACTGGTGGCAGCACGGGCACGGTGCCTACTCAAGGCGGCGTTAATTTAGCGCCCGGTATGGGGTTGATTAATACCATCGTTGTGGACCAGCATTTCAATGAACGTAATCGACTTGCACGCTTACTGTCAGCCGTAAGCTATAATCCCTTTTTGATTGGCGTTGGCCTGGACGAAGACACTGCTGCATTTATCGATCATAACAACATATTTACGGTTGTGGGAAAAGGCGCAATTACGATTGTTGATCCCAGCGATATTGAATATTCGTCAATGGCAGATGCCCGCGCAGGAGATGCCCTAACGTTGCTAAATGTGAAATTACACATTTTAGCCGCGGGTGCTCGTTTTGATATTTCAAATCGAAAAGCGTATGTAAGTTAATCGCATTCTCTGCTTACTCATTCTTATGTAGATAAGAACAAAATAAAAAAATTCAAAAGGTAGCGAAAGCTACCTTTTTTATGTACTTTAGACTACTCATATTACATTTTGATTGACCAAGTCATTTCTATAGATTATTAACATAATGCAAAATGTTCCAATGCTGAATTTACTGCTTCTTTCACCGCTTCTGTCAATTAACATAAAAGTCATACTAAGGGATCTGTAACCATGAAAATTCTGAGTAAAAATGTTTACGTCGGCCCAAATGTCTATGCCAATTTCCCCGTCATTTGCTATCAAATCGATATTGGTGAACTAGAAAATTGGCCTTCGGTTAAATTAGGTGAAGACTTTATTAATGGTCTTGTTGGTGCTTTACCATCGTTACAAAAACACGGTTGCTCTTATGGTGAAGAAGGTGGTTTTTTAAGGCGATTAGTTGAAGATGAAGGTACTTGGATTGGTCACATTTGGGAACATGTTGCAATAGAACTACAAAACTTAGCAGGGTCTTCCGTTTCCTTCGGGCGCACAAGAAGTTTGAAAGATAAAGGCTGTTACTACGTCGTTTATCAATATCAGCAAAGAGATGTTGGTTTAGAAGCTGGAGCATTGGGTTTGAAACTGCTGACCCATTTGATGCCTGTAGCAATTCAGGCTTCGATTACTGCTAATATTGAACCGGATTTTAATTTTGCAGACGAACTAAATGACTTCATCAAAATGGCACAGCGTAAAGAGTTTGGTCCCAGTACTGCCTCTCTAGTCGCCGCTGCCGAGAAGCGTGATATACCTTGGTTACGTTTGAATAATTACAGCTTAGTGCAATTTGGTCAGGGCAAGTATCAACAACGAATTCAAGCGACGATTACCAGTGAAACAAAACACATCGCAGTTGAAATTTCATGTGATAAAGAAGATACCCATAATCTACTGAACGATTTGGGCTTACCTGTACCACAACAAATGATGATTTATAGCGACAGGCAAGCGGTAAAAGCTGCCCAGCGTATAGGCTTTCCGGTTGTATTAAAACCATTGAATGCGAACCATGGTCGCGGCGTTAGCATTAACCTGATGACAGACGATGACGTTATAACTGCTTTTGCTGAAGCCCAAAAATACGGCACAAGCAGAGCTGTGTTAGTGGAAAGTTTTATTACGGGTTACGATCATAGAATGTTAGTGGTCAATAATGAGTTAGTTGCGGTAGCAAAACGAGTCCCTGGACATGTTATTGGTAACGGAGTTCATACTATTGAACAACTAGTTGAGATTGTGAACAAAGATCCTCGTCGAGGAGTTGGACATGAAAAAGTACTCACTAGACTGGAATTAGATAGTCAAGCGGCTCGCCTTATGGCAGAAGCCGATTATGACAAAGATACGGTACTTGAAAAAGATCAGATATTCTATCTTCGGTCGACTGCAAATTTGTCGACAGGCGGCACAGCAATAGATGTTACCGATATTGTGCACCCGGATAATAGAGAAATGGCTGTAAGAGCCATCCGTGCCATTGGTCTTGATATTGGCGGCGTTGATTTTTTAACTGATGACATTAGTAAGTCGTATAAAGAAATTGGTGGCGGTATTTGCGAATGTAATGCCGCGCCTGGTTTCAGAATGCACGTTGCACCCAGTGAAGGCAAGTCAAGGGATGTCGCAGGTAAAGTAATGGATATGTTGTTTCCTGCTGGGACTAACGCGAGAATTCCTGTTGCAGCAATTACTGGTACTAACGGTAAAACCACCACCTCAAGAATGTTAGCAAGCATCATGAAAAGCTCAGGATTTACCACCGGTATGACATCAACCGATGGTGTCTACATTGATGGACACCTTACTGTAAAGGGCGATATGACTGGCCCAACAGCGGCACAAATCGTATTGCGAGACCCCAGTGTCGATTTCGCTATTATGGAAACGGCTCGAGGCGGAATAGTAAAACGTGGATTGGGTTACAGCACTTGTAATGTAGGCGCTTGTTTAAATATTTCAGCTGACCATTTGGGTCAACGAGGTATCGATACTTTAGAGCAACTAGCTCAAATTAAGCGGGTTGTAGTTGAAGTAGCGCAAGACTGTGTTGTACTTAATGCTGATGATATTCATTGTCTACAGATGGCTGAGTTTTGCCAAGCTAAACAAATATGTTATATCACTATTGATTCTGGTCATGGATTGGTAAGAGAGCATATTCGTCAAGGTGGTATGGCGGTTGTATTAGAAAAAGGCATTAACGGGGATATGATCACAATTTATGACAAAGGAGCTCATATTCCTTTGTTATGGACGCATTTGATACCAGCAACGATTGAAGGCAAAGCAATGCACAATGTGCAAAATGCCATGTTCGCTACGGCAATGGCATACAGCTTTGACACGTCTTTAGAAAATATTCGCCAAGGTCTAAGAATATTTAATACGTCATTCTATCAAGCTCCTGGTCGACTCAATATTTTCGATGAGCATCCATTCAAAGTCATTTTAGATTACGCTCATAACCCAGCAGCAATTAAAACAATTACTGATTTGGCCGAGCGTTTAGATGTGAAGGGTAAGCGCAGGATTGTAATCGCTATGCCAGGTGATAGGAGAGATGAAGATATTATAGAAGCGGCTAAAATTGTAGCTTCTACTTTTGACAGTTTTGTATGTAAAGCAGATGATGATCGTCGGGGCCGTGGGCACGATGAAGTACCAATGTTACTGAAAAAAACGTTAGAAGCTAACGGCGTTGACGCTAAAAATATACAGGTAATACCAAACGAAGTTGATGCAGTTAAACTTAGTCTCGAAAGCTGCGAGCCGGGTGATTTAGTTATTATCTTAGGAGACAATATTACGCGTTGTTGGAAGCAGATAGTGCATTTTAACAATGTATCTGAGCATCCGGTAAATAAGGATGATAAACCATCGAGTGATTTCCCTGAAAAACTATATGAACCTATTGAGCATAAATTTGAACTTCAAGAAGGCACTCGAATTGTAAAAGATGAGCGCGGTGTTCATATTGTTGTCGATAGAGAAGAGGATTCTGATTAAATTGCGCATAAACAAAGTAACGAAAGGTGGTATTTATGACTTTTGAACTTGACGAGGTGAGAAGATTAACGGGTCCTAATTTACTATCTGACGAACCCGGCGCTATCATTGATGTGTTTTTCAGTGATGTAGAATTTCAAGCCGTCATTGATTGTTGGCGCAAGCATCTTTATCACTGCCAAGTTACTTTGGGCAGTGAATATGCATGGCCATCAACTTGTTATGAACGCTTGTATAAAGACGGCGCCAGTCTGTCGATATCTGCACCAATAGATCTATTGTATAGTGCATGTGACTTAATTGAGCTGGCTTGGGACTTATGTGTTGCTGAATTATCAGCTGGCAGTGAGCGAGCATCCAGCGTTTACATATTGCCTCGTTTAGCGGCATTGAAAGCTACTATTGGCGATGAGAGACAACCAAAACTACTTGAATTTATGCAGCAAGCGAAAATTCATAATGTTGTTTGTTTAGTCGACGATGATGAAATAAGCTTAGGTATGGGAGTCAATTCTGAGACGTGGCCTATTGATAAATTTCCAGATCCTAAACGTATTAATTGGCAGCAATATTCGGCTATTCCATTGGCGCTTGTGACTGGCACCAACGGTAAGTCGACAAGCGTTCGATTGGCTGCGGAAATTGCTAAAGCAGCTTCATTAAGTGCAGGTGTAACCTCGACTGACTTTATTAAAGTGGGTAATACTATTATCGATGAGGGGGACTATTCAGGTCCAGGTGGAGCCAGGCTTCTACTCAGAGATAAGCGCACTGAAATTGCATTTTTAGAGGTTGCCCGAGGTGGTTTATTGAGACGAGGTTTACCAGTTCAATCTGCAAACGTCGCGTTAGTCACAAATGTAGCGGGTGATCATTTAGGTCAATACGGGATCAATACGGTTGAGGAAATAGCAACCGTTAAAAGTATGGTTTCTAAAGCGATCCAGAAAGGAAATGACTTCAGTAAAGGTACGCTTGTATTGAATGCGGACGATGGGTTGTTAGTGACAGAATCTAAAAAGCTTAACGTTCCTATTTGTTGGTTCAGCGAAAATGAAAATAATCCGCTAATCGTAAAAGCATTGAGTCAGAACCATCCTTGCGTTTTTGTTCGAAATAATAAGCTTATATATAGTCATATTGAGCAGGAAGTTATCGCTACCGTTACCGATATTCCGATGACAGTAAATGGCACAGCAAAACATAATATACAAAACGCATTAGGTGTTATTGGACTAACTAAAGCGTTGGGAATTAGCAGTGATGCTGTTTTATCGGGGCTAATTAATTTTGGCAGCAACCCCACTGATAATCCTGGACGGGGTAATATATATGAAGTTAATGGCGTAACTGTTATTGTCGATTTTGCACACAACAGCCATAGTATGCAAGCGTTGGTCAACATGGCGTCAAATATGCCTGCCAAGGCTAAACACGTGATGTTTAGCCATGCTGGTGACCGTTCCGATAAAGATATCCTTGATGTTGCTAACGCGGTAAGTAAATTGCATCCCAATACTTATGCTTTAGCTGAGATTAATCGATACCTCAGAGGACGTGAACTAAACGAAATCTCTCTTCTAGTTAAAAACCATTTGCTCGCAACAGGTATTGGGGAAAAGGATATTATCCTCGCTAGCGATCCCATCGATGGAACTAAAAAAATAATGGCTCGTGCCGTTAGTGGCGATCTAGTCTTGTTATTTGTATTAGATGAAAGAGACAAAGTGCAGGCTTTGCTAACAGATAAATAAAAGTTTATAAACAGGATAATGCGACACCTGCGCTGTTTTCATGAATACCATCGCCATTTCTGTCCTCGCTGATTTTTATCTTTCCTTGCAAACTTACCGTTAGTAATCTTGCGTATTTTGCTTCTTTAGAGCCAGGGCAAATACGCAAGCTCGCAGGACTTGCTGTAATTCCACTGTCATAAAATTTAAGGCCTCTGCTTCGACTGTAAATTTGATTACTGTCATTACTTTTTGGCATACTCATCAACATGGGCTCTTCAGTGTCCCTTTTATTATTATGATTAGTGTCAATGAATACAATCTTAGGAGCATTCCAGTCATTATTGCAAAGACTGTAATCGCTCGTGGGGCACAATACAGTGAGTTGCTCTTGTTCAATTGCTTTAAAGCGAGCAAAGCGAATAAGGCCATTCAACTGATTAGTTTCAGACGTAATTCTAGATTTTGTGATAATAGATAAGAAACTGGGCACGCCAAATGCCCCCAATATTGCTAAAATACTGACGATGAGCATCACTTCTATGAGCGTTGTACCTTTTAACCGCGATTGGAGTGTTATTTTTAGATTTTTTTTAGGCTCTCGATTGCGCATATTTCGGTATCCTGTAATCTGTGTTTCTATTCTTTTAATGCTAATGTGTTAATGATTAATTGCTACTGAACTAAGTAACCGCTTTTGCTATTGTTCTTGCACCCGAGGCAGTTAATCAACATAGTCGTTTGTATAACGCCTCCACCTCATTTAGGAATTCACATTCAACTGCTTCCCATACAGGAAATACTCAGCGCACTCACCCTGCAGCTTGAAGCTGGTAACGCGATTGTTGTTGCGCCACCGGGCGCTGGAAAGTCAACATCACTGCCATTATTTTTGTTACGACAACTGAGGTTCCAGCACAGTAAAATTATTATGTTACAACCGCGACGGATCGCGGCGCGCACCATAGCCTATTATCTGTCAGAAAAGTTAGGCGAAAAGGTGGGAAACACTGTTGGTTATCGGGTTCGAGGAGAAAACCAAACAAGTGCTAACACGCGCTTAGAAATTGTTACTGAAGGTATTTTGACGCGCATGTTGCAAGCAACGCCAGAATTGCCTGGTGTTGGTCTCATTATTTTCGATGAGTTTCATGAGCGCAGTATTCATGCTGATTTCTCATTAGCATTAAGCCTTGAAGTACAGCAAGCCTTGCGTGATGATCTGCGAATATTAGTGATGTCAGCGACATTAAATGCACAGGCAATTAGTAAAATAATGCCTGATGCCAAACTACTTGAATCTAAGGGTAGAAGTTACCCTGTTGATATTAAGTACGTTGCCACGCACACCAAAATACCCATAGTTGATAGGGTATGTGAACTAATTATTCAGACACTCGAAAACCATGACAAAGACTTCTTAGTGTTTTTACCGGGCGCATACGAAATTAAGAAAGCGACTGAAATTCTGTCTCGAAAACTGGACGATTGCGTTGTTTTACCCCTTTTTTCAGACCTCAATAAAGAACATCAGCAAGAAGCGTTAATGCCTAATAAAGAGGGTAAAAGAAAAATAGTTTTAGCAACTAATATTGCGGAAACAAGCTTGACCATTGAAGGAATTGAAGTGGTTATTGATAGTGGTATTGAGAAAAAGGCTATATTTGATTTACGCCGGGGTATTACTCAACTAACAACTCAAAAAATATCACAAGCTTCAGCAACCCAGAGAGCCGGCAGAGCAGGGCGAGTCATGGCGGGTACCTGTTATCGTTTATGGTCAAAAGAATTACATGGTCGGCTTGCGCAACAATCTACGCCTGAGATACTGCAATCTGACGTTTCAGATTTAGTCTTAGAAGCTGCTATTTGGGGTGCACCAATGGCCGATTTAGCACTTATTGATCAACCCAATCCTGCGCAATTAGCACAAGGAGAAGATAAGTTAGTGAGTCTTGGTATCATTGACCAAAGCAATAAAGTGAGCAAATTTGGTCGCCAAGTTCATGCCCTGGGTGGCAATGTAAACATTGCTATTATGTTATTGAAGAGCATTAAATTGAGTCGTGCCCATCAGAGTTTAGCCTGCGCATTAGCTGCGTTACTTGAAAGTAAAGATCCATTAACTCAGGCACAAACCGCCGAAGTGACTCCCCGGTTAACATTTTTGCTGAAAAATAAGCAACACAATATTTGGTTGCTTATTAAGCAGTGGCATCGTAAACAGAACATTCAATTAGTTGAATGGCCGCTACAAGACCTCGCTCTTATTCTCGCTTTTGGTTTTCCTCAATGGATAGCTAAATACCGTTCAGAAGATCGTTTTAGCCTAGCTAATGGTAGTGGTGCAACTCTCGGTATTAATGATGACTTATTGCGTCAGTTCGGGGCGCAATCGTTGCCGGCAAAAAACCAACGTTGGTTAGCGATTGGACATATGCAGTTGACTGACAAACAACAGGATAGTGCACTTATTCGATATGCTGAACCGATATCATTCAGCAATCTACAAACTCATTTTTCGCCATTTTTTAACGAAAAAGAAATAGTACAATGGGACGAAGAGAAACAGCGGATTAGCGCAACTGAATCACAACTTTTTGGTCGAATTTCATTCGCAACAAAAACACTTCCTAAACCATCACCTGCTTCTCTAATTGAAGTTTGGAAGCAGCTGATACAGAAAAAAGGAATACATTTCCTACCTTTTGATGAGCGTTCATTACAATTAATTAAAAGAGTGGACTTACTGCGCAGCACAATAAACAAGGCGGAGCAGAGTCATCCATTTCCTGATTTTTCAGAGCTTGGATTGTTACACACTATTGAACAATGGCTGCTGCCATTTTTAGCTAACAAAAGCACGTGGCAGGCAATTTCAAAGCTGGATTATTATCAGTTGCTGAGTCAAAAAATGGATTATAAACAACTCAAACAGCTTGACTCGTTATTACCAGAAGGACTAGCAATCCCTACTGGGAGAAAAGTGGGAATTCATTATAACGAAGAGGGTAAAGCGTTCCTGTCAGTCAAAATGCAGGAACTTTATGGTATGCAACAGCATCCGACGTTACTAAATGGAAAACTACCGATTACATGTGAATTGCTTTCACCAGCCCAGAGACCTCTGCAAACAACTGACGACCTCATCGGTTTTTGGCAAGGAAGTTATAGGCAAATACAGAAGGAAATGAAAGGGCGTTATCCTCGACACTTTTGGCCTGATGACCCTGCGAACTCTCCTGCCACTGCTACTATCAAAAAGCGGATGCCGAAATAAGTTGTTAAACGACTATCGTTTGTCCAATAACAAAAGCATAAATTGCATAGAAGTGGCAAGCTGCACCTAAGAGTACAAACAAATGCCATATAGCATGCGTATACTGCTTATGTTTTGCCATATAAAATGGAATACCCAAGCTATATGCTAAACCGCCTAAAAACAGAAATATAAAGCCAGTTAACGGGACCGCATTATAAATTGGCACAATAATCAGTAGCGCTAACCAACCCATGACAGCATAAGTTGTTACTGCTAGTCTCGGATATTTATCTTTAAATATAGCTTTAAAACCAACCCCAAATAGCGCTACTGCCCATATTGTAATAATACTAATAGTAGATACCCAGCCATCAATTGCGACTACTAAAAACGGTGAATAAGTGCCGGCAATCAACAAATAAATAGCAATATGGTCGGCGCGTTTCAGTATGGGCTTTAATGCAGGGTTACTTACTGAGTGATATAAAGTAGAGGCGCCAAACAGAAGTACCATCGAACTGCCGAAAACCATGGATGATATAACTTCGACTATGCCATTACTTTTCAGCAATAGCGCACCCAGCCCAATTACCGCTAATGCAAATCCCAAAAAATGAGTAAGCGAATTTAAGCCTTCTTCTAGCGGACTATATTGGTGTATTTGTTTAGTTGCACTTTGCTTCACAGTAATAACTTATTTGAGTGTCAATTACATTTCAACTTACAATTGTACGCTGAAAATATTACTTTGAAAAGGTTGTAGTTAGCGTCGTTTTTTGCAAAATTTGAGGTCAGATAACCTTGGTCCAAAAGCGTCAAGTCGATGGCAGAGGTGGTTTAAAAATGGCTAAGAATTTTGTAACATTTGCAGTCGTTAGCGTGGCAATTGTTGAATGGGGTAGCATCCGCCCCCTCAAATTAGCCGTTCACTGATGATAGTGACTAAATCAAAAGAACGAGGCCGTCATTGATTATGCGATTATAAACCTAGTATTTCTTCAAACGGCTGAGGTCTATGAATACCGTAACCTTGAACATAATTAACGCCCAATTTAATTAACATTTTTTTTATATCATTATTTTCGACAAACTCAGCAACGGTTTGCATCTCCATGGTGTGGCCAATATCATTAATTGCTTTAACCATGGCATAATCTATTTTGTCTTGCACAATATCTTTTACAAAAATACCGTCTATTTTTAGATAATCAATAGGGAGAGTTTTTAGGTAACCAAAAGAAGAAAGTCCACTACCGAAATCATCAAGGGCAAACTTACAACCTAATTTTTTAAGCTCTACAATGAAGTGCTCCGCCATCACGATATGAGTGATAGCGGCTGTTTCTGTTATTTCAAAACAGAGTTTCTTGCCATCAATTTTAAATTGCCTTAATTTGAAGATAATAAATGCTAAAACTCTCTCGTCAGTCAAAGATTGCCCAGAAAGGTTGATTGAAATAAAGTCAACTTTAGCTAAGAAGGAAGGATTCAAGTGCAACAAAGAAAATGCTTTGGCTATTACCCAAAGATCCAATTGGACAATGAGATTGTAACGCTCTGCCGCTTGCAAAAATGCACCCGGGGGGATTATTGCGCCATTTGCATCTTGCATTCTAACAAGCAATTCGTAATGCAATTTATTGCAATCATCGAGTGACTCTATACTTTGCGCATATAGGCAAAATCGATTTTCGGAAAGCGCTTCTTGAATACGATTAACCCACTGCATTTCACCATGTCTTTTGGTTAAATTTTCATCGCTATCATTATAAATGTGAATGCGATTACGCCCATAATCTTTCGCTAAATAACATGCCGCATCCGCATTTTTCATTAAAACAGATAGCGTGATTTTCGCATCTATTATAGGAACTAGCCCCATACTCGCACTTACTCTAAAGCTCTGCCCTTCATATATGAATCGATAGTCTTCAATAATTGATTTGATATAGGATGCGACTTTGAATGAGTCCTCAATTGAACTGTTTTTAATTAAAACACCAAACTCGTCACCGCCCAAGCGGCCTAAAGTGTCACCCTTGCGGATTGACTTTTTCAGCAAAGCACCGAGTTGACGAAGTAATTCATCACCTGCTGCATGTCCACAGGTATCATTGACTACCTTGAATTGATCAAGATCGATGTAGCACGCAGCATGCTCAGTACGGCCATCAACAATACTTGCAAGTAACTCTTCGGCGCGACGTTCAAACTCTCGACGATTAACTAAGCCCGTTAATGCATCATGTGATGATTGGTAGTTAAGTTTTTCTTCTGCTAGCTTCCGCTCTGTAACATCGCGTTGAACCGATATCCAATGTGTGTACCAACCCGATTTATTTGCAATGGGAGTAACTTCAAACTCATTCCAAAATGTACTACCATCTTTTTTGTAATTTAAAACCTCGACTCTACACACTTCCCAGTTTTCAAGAGCAGTGCTCAGGCGTTTCAGCACTGACTTATCTGTCAATGGTCCTTGCAATATGCGCGGAGATTTACCAATTACTTCAGATGGTTGGTAACCCGTTGATTTATAAAAGATATCGTTTGCCCAAAGGATCCGTGGGCCGGGAGAGTGAGTGGGTTCTGCCTCTGTAACGATAATAGCGTCGTTTAAATAGTTAACGCATTTTTGAAACCAATCTGATCCGAGGATATCCGAAGGGTTAGACGAAACCACTGTTTTCTTTACCATAATTTAACTGCAACCTTTTTTAATGTGCTGCTACATATGTTGCG
>JBLHOI010000014.1:0-14115 GCA_047621375.1 Glaciecola sp. | reverse complement strand
TAAGCCAACAGCTAAATAACTACCTTTGGTGTATCAGGATCTGAAACCAACAAGAATTGAAAACTCGCTCACAAAACCTACCTTAAAATAACAATCCTCACTTACCAATTAATGACTCCGCCATATTAACGTGTGTTAAGTTAGCTTTTTTCGGCAACTTAGCATTACAATCAGAACCGGAAGATCAATAAATTTAAATAGAGATTAGTAAATCATGAAAATATTTTTTAAATGGGTCGGCATTCTTATGCTAACCATTATAGTTATTACATGCGCTATAGCGACTCATGAGTGGAAGGCCGATAAGCCCTTTTCTTTCCGAGTATTTCTCGACCGCACTCTCATTAAACAAGCGCTGAATAGCCCAGAAACAATGACCTCTATTGGCGTATTTGAGAGTATTGGTATTACTGGACACAACGCTCATTTAGACGATGCAAGCGAAGCATCTACGCAAAAAATGTTTACTGAATTAAAGGAAGCCAAACAAGTGCTTCTGCAATACGAGAACCTTGACCAGGACCAAAAGCTCTCAAAAGAAATCGCATTGTATTTATTTGATACCATTGAAGGGTTTGAAAAGTATCAACATCACAACTATCCATTCAATCAAATGTCCGGTGCCCAGAGCAACTTTCCTAGCTTTATGGACGCGCAACATGCCATTACCGATGCTCAAAGTGTTGAGAATTACATTTCACGATTAGGTGAGTCAAAACGCTATTTTGAACAAATGATGGAAGGCCTTAAAATTCGTGAAGAAAAAGGAATTATTCCGCCTAAGTTTGTAGTTCGTCGTGTTATTGATGAAATGCAAGGGTTTGTCGACAAACCTTCTACTGAAAATATTTTATATACTTCATTACACGAAAAAATGAAAAAAACGGCCCTAATTCCGGCTGAAAAATATGATGATTTACTCGAACAAGCTCAAACACAAATTGAAATTACGGTTTACCCTACCTACGAAATGCTTATTAGCTACTTCTCTGAATTAGAGAAAAAAGCGGGTAATAACGATGGCATTTGGCAAGTGCCTCAGGGTGATGAAGTTTACAAACTCGCCCTCAGATTTTTTACCACGACTGACTACAGCGCTGATCAAATTCACAATATCGGATTGGCAGAAGTTGAGCGTATCCAAGGTGATATTTTGAATATTTTAGGCAGTGAAGGTTACGATATCACCGGCGGTTTTACGCCTGCAATAAACGATCTAGCAAGTGACGCGCGGTTTTATTATCCGGATACTGACGAGGGCCGAGCGCAAATTTTAGTCGACTATCAAACAATATTAGACGAAATAGATGTTGGTTTAGGCAACTCGTTTTCGCTAAAACCCAAAGCGGGAATGAAAGTAAAACGTATTCCACTATTTAAAGAAAAAACAGCACCCGGTGCTTACTATCAGCAACCCTCTATTGATGGCAATCGACCCGGTGTATTCTTCGCCAACTTATACGATATAAAAGCAACGCCAACTTATTCAATGCGCACTTTAGCTTATCATGAAGGTATTCCAGGCCATCATTTCCAAATTGCGATTGCAATGGAATTAGAAGGTATTCCTCTATTTAGAACCATCTCCCCATTCACTGCTTACGTAGAGGGTTGGGCGTTGTACTCAGAATATTTGGCTTGGGAATTGGGTTTTCAGGATGACCCTTTTGACAATATTGGTCGACTGCAGGCTGAACTTTTTAGAGCAGTTCGTTTAGTTGTTGATACCGGCATTCATTCTAAGCGGTGGACACGTGAAGCAGCGATTGAGTATATGTTAAATAATACAGGCATGGCTGAATCAGACGTTACTTCTGAAATTGAACGCTACATTGTGCTACCAGGTCAAGCTACCGCATATAAAGTCGGCATGATGAAGATACTAGAAGTAAGAGCGAAGGCTCAAAAAGCACTCGGCGATAAATTCTCGTTAGGTGAGTTTCATGATGTCATTTTGAAAAATGGTGCTGTTCCGTTAGATATTATGGAAAGGCTAGTTGATCAATATATTGAAGATAAACTAAAAGCTTCATCGCTTAATTAATAGTATCTGTAAAATGTTAGAACTAAAAAAGCCCAATAATATTGGGCTTTTTTAAAGTGTTACAATTTCCGCGTTAACCTATATGTCTGCATTCCGCATGTGAGAATATCACGCTGCACAATACCTATTTACAACTTAACAGTGAAGTATTTGGTAATGCTTCAGTCTGCAGCTTCGCAATAGATAAAAATCGTGTTTTAGCGCAGTCGATTCAATTCAATTCAACGTCTAGCTAAGCCCTTCAGATTCTGATCTAGGCTCATTCCCGACCCAATGAAACTCAGGCTTCTGTCCGTAAAGGGCCCAATTCAAAAGTAACGCAAGCGTTAAACAAGATGCCAAAGTAATAAACATCAAATGAATAAAGTGTAGACCGAAGGGCTGAAAGAATGGAGAAACTTCGAACGACAATAAAAAGTAAAGTATAACCCCAAAAATAACCGAAAAGAGACCTGCTGTCGCATGCACGTTTTTAAACGCTAACCCTAAAATGAACACAGAGAGAATCGGCATACTTAACAATCCGTAAAGTTGTTGAATAAGATTGATAATGCTTTCAGCCTGAGCATAAACCATGACTAACGCCAACGCTAATACGGTCATAATTGCGGTGACAATGCCGCTAAGCTTTTGAACATTAGGCTCTTTGTTGAAGTAAGCATGATGCACATCACATACGTATAGTGCGGTTGCTGAGTTGAGGTTACTGTTAAATGTAGTCAATACAGCAGCTGCCATCGCGGCAGCAAACAGTCCGCTTAGATATGTGGGTAACAAGTCTCCAACAATCGTTCCATAAGCAGCATCACCAATGTCGCCGTATAGCTTATACGAGACAATGCCTGGGATGACAATAATCGCAGGAACAATCAACAAACGAATACCAGCTGCAGCAAAAACACCTTTCTGTGCTTCTTTTATATTGGGTGCAGCCATCGCTCTTTGCGTGATAACTTGGTTAGTACCCCAATAAAACATCTGAATAAATATCATGCCCGTTAACAATGTGTGCCATGGGATTGGTGAGTCGTCATTGCCGATGAGTGTGAGCCGCTCAGCTGGGATACCTTCAAAATTATAGTCAATTTTATCCAACGCCAAAAAGACAACCACTAAAGCCATGATCAATAGAATGACACCTGAATAGGTGTCAGAAACGGCAACTGCGCGCAATCCACCAAAAATAGCATACAGCGCGCCAATAATTCCAAATATCGCTGATATGTACAGTATCATCATATCGACAACAAACTCATTGGAACCGACAGTGATAGAGACAAATTGAGTTTCTATATTGAACATTTTCTGCATAAAAAGCGCACCGCTGTATATAACTGCAGGGCAAAAAATAAGGGCACTACCAAGAAAAAACAATATACTAATGACCGCCCGTATATGTTTGTTGTTATATCGAATCTCAAGTAACTCAGTAGTCGTTGTGCAATTAAAACGGTAATAAATTGGTAAAAAAACTTTTGCCAGCACAATTAAACCGATAACAGCAGAGAACTCCCAAAGTGAGAGTAATGCCATTTGATTTCCATTCATGCCAACCAACTGGTCAGTACTCAGGTTAGTAAGCGTTATTGACCCAGCCACAAAGTACCAAGCTAAACCGCCACCTGCCAAAAAATATTCCTTGGTTTGGTTGGTATCCTTATGTCCCTTGTTTCTGCAGTGCAGATAGGTAAGAAAAGCAATAAGTGCTGTAACAATTAAAAAAACGACAATTTGGATGCTACTGTCTGACATATTTGCTCTTCTTCTTTTTATGCAACACTAGTTTGCTCACTGATTAAATATTAAATGCAAAATAACAAAGTAGCTTACTTTTGTTAGCACCATAACTGACTGTTAAAGTAGTATAAACAGATTTATAATACAAATTGAATTTATTACTAATTTTGTTTATCTACTAAAATTTATAGAATTACTATTATTAATACAGCTATCTAGCAGCCTTCTTCTTTTGATTTTACGTCTTTCGTTAATGTAATGTTGCAGATTATTCCACATTTTGATTATTTTAATTTTTATATAGCAGCCATAATCAAATGTTATTCGGCTCTGAATAGCCTAATACTATTGGGTTATGATAGCTATTTAGTTAACCTTGCATGTTAATGAAGTGTTGACATTACCTATTAATACTATTTAACATACAAATCCGAAAAAAGAATGAATGTTTACGGTTTTAAACTCTAAATATGATTTTTAAACGGTGTACTAATAAATAAACTTAAACACACACAACACATAAAGGGGCCTTCTTATGAAAAGGAGCTATTTAAGATCTGCGATTAGAGCAGCTCTATTAATTCCAGGAACCATGACATTGGCAGCTTTGCCCGTTATGGCGCAAGACTCAGCCGTGAACGAAGATGCTATTGAAGTCATTGAAGTACGTGGCCTGATAAGTAGTCTTAAAAAGTCATTTTCCGATAAAAAAGAAGCGCTCGTAGTTTCCGACGGAATTTCGGCTGAAGACTTAGGTAAATTTCCAGATCAGAATGTCGCAGAGTCATTGCAACGTATTACAGGTGTTTCGATTGATCGAAATGGTGGAGAAGGACAACTAATTTCAGTTAGAGGGTTTGGTCCTCAATTTAACCTTGTGACAGTGAACGGCCGTCAGATGGCATCCGAACGTTCAGGTCGTGAATTTAGTTTTGATACCTTGGCCGCTGAATTAATTTCTGGTGCTAATATATACAAAACTTCCTTAGCAGAAAATCAAACCGGTGGTATTGGTTCTTTCATTAACCTAAATACAGCAAGACCGTTTGAGCTAGACGGCTTTAAAGCAGTTGGAAGTATTAAAGCGACTAACGACAGCTTGTCGGAAAGTACAACACCTTCATTTTCAGGTTTAGTCAGTAACACTTTTATGGACGAACGCTTAGGTCTGTTGCTTTCATTTTCTTCACAAGATCGTGATGCACAAATCAACCAAGCTGACACACGCGGTTATTATCGTGTAGACCGTATAGCCACAAACGACTTCGATGCTGCAACGAATACCGGTAAAGAAGCATTCAATGTATACGTGCCTCGAAACTTAGATTTAGTGTCTAACGAAGAAGAACGCAAGCGTACAAGCGGAACCTTGGTGGTTCAGTTTGCTGCGACTGAAGACCTTGAATTAACTTTTGATGGTTTATATTCGAAATTTGAAGTTAATTCACAAGTTAGTAACTATGCTAACTGGTTTACTCCCGGCAACTTCCGTGACTTCGAAGTCGACCCTGAAACTGAAACAGTGGTTTATTGGTCTCATAACTCCGCAACAGATCCAGCTGGTGGCGGTTCCGGTGCAACTGATTTCGTTCAGCAAGGCCTTGACAGAAACGTAAAAATTTCCGCTTTTGGTTTTAACGCAGATTGGGATATTACCGACTCCTTTAATGCAGACTTCGATATTTCAACATCTGAGGCAGAAGACTTAAGTGGCGATCAAAGCCGCGTATTTACCGTTATGGGTTATCCAAATGGTTATGTCTATGACTTCACCCAAGGTGGCGACATTCCAAGCTTAATGAGTGATGGAATTTCTGGTCCATTCGTTTCGGGTGATGCTGACAAATTGCGTGCTCACTATGTTGAGCGTGGCGGTGACGAGCGTGTTGACGAAATTACAGAAATGCGTGCTGATTTCACTTACAAACCTGATAGTGAAACTTTTACTAGATTGAAATTTGGTTTTTATACGCAAGACAGAACTAAGTCTAGCAAAATATTCCAGTCGCCTAGTTTACCAAACTGTTTCTATTGTGGTTACGGCATCCCTGTACCCGATGGTATCGCTACTTTGGTATCTCCAAATGATTGGTTTGAAGGTATTCCAAGTTCATTTTTTGGATATGACGTAGATGCATATCTGGATTTTTTAAGTTCTGATGCCGCAATTACTGCTCAAACGGACCTAAGAAACACATTCGGTTTAGGTGAAGATCCCGCTGACAACATAGCCGCATTTGCTGCGTTAAATTATTACACGCCAGTTGAACTGGGTACTAGTTTTGAAATCCAAGAAGATATTCGTGCAGCTTATGCTGACTTTGTTTTTCAAGGCGATTTAGGTGATGTGCCTTGGACTGTTAATTTAGGCTTTAGATACACTGAAACGGATTCAAAAGCCTCTGGTCTGCAAGCGAAATTACTCGATATTAGAGATAACCCAACGGACGGCACAATATTAGATCAGGTGTATTCTGAAGATACAAATGGTCAACGTATTTCAAGCCCAATTTCAATTTCAAATAGCTATTCGAATTTGTTACCAAGCCTAAACGTTAAATTTCAAATTGAAGACGATATGTTATTGCGTTTTGCCTATTCAGAAACGTTAACAAGACCAACAATGTCAGCAATGCGTCCTGTAACTAATATTGGTACTACTCGCCCGGGCATTCTATTAGCCGCTGGCGGTAATCCTAACTTACAACCTTTCTTGTCAACCAACTGGGATGTATCATATGAGTGGTACTACGGCGACGCAAGTGCCGTGTCTATTGGTATATTCAGTAAAGAAGTTAATGGGTTTATTACCAACGTTACTGCTGACGAAGAGCTTTCCTTGCAAAGCGGTTCATATATTTTCTCAGTTAACCGTCCTAGAAATGGTGAAACGGCTAAAGTTGACGGTTTGGAATTAGCATGGACTCACGTGCATGAAAGCGGATTTGGATTTCAAGTCAATGCAACAATCGTTAACAGTGATGCTGAAATAGATATCAGTAACACGGCGCAAACTTTCGCACTTGAAGGACTAGGCGATTCACAGAATGCGATTTTGTTCTATGAAAAGGATGCTTTCCAGGCACGTGTTGCATTTAACAACCGTAACAGTTTCTTACAAACGTTAAGTAATGGCGATACGGGTGAACCCGAGTTCGTAGATGACTATGGCCAGTGGGATATTAGTGCTAGTTATGATATCAACGAAAACTTCACTTTATTGTTTGAAGGGGTTAATATCACTGACGAATATACAGAGAAATTTGGTCGTATACAGTCTCATTTCACTGAACAAGTTAGAACTGGTACACGTTACTCAATTGGTATACGAGGTGCTTTCTAACTAATCGTTGAGTAAACATTGATATTAGAAAGGGGGCTTGTCCCCCTTTTTTTTATAGCAGGCGTTTTTGTGTAATTAACCAAAATTTTACGATAACCTAGAGTAAATGAACTGCGCAGAGCGGACACCTAAAATAGGTATATTTGATTAGGGTAGGTAAACGGAGTTTTAGATGAATACAGTAACTAAACGCATATTAATTGTTGGCGGTGGAACTGCTGGCTGGCTTACTGCAGCCCTACTAGCCAAAAAACATGGTCAATCTGTTGATATCTGCTTAGTAGAATCATCTGACATTCCAACTGTTGGCGTAGGTGAAGGTACTTGGCCCTCAATGCGCACTACATTGCAAAAAATTGGTATTTCAGAATCCGAATTCATAATTCAATGTTCAGCGACGTTTAAACAAGCAAGTAAGTTTGTAGATTGGATTTCACCCTCAAATGAATATTTTCACCCATTCACTCAACCCGCTGGGTATGGCAAGTTAGATAGTGTCCCATATTGGGAAACGCTATCGGTAGCACCAACATTTTGTGACTCAGTTACCTTCCAATCCCATATGTGTAAAATGGGTTTAGCACCGAAAAATATAAGCCATAAAGAGTACGAAACAGTGGCTAATTACGGCTATCATCTAGATGCAGGAAAATTTGCCGTATTATTAAAAAATCATTGCATAGACAAATTGAACGTTAAGCACGTACTAGCGAACATCACACATGTTAAACAGCACCCAGATGACAGTATTTTAGGTGTTGAAACCGATACTGCAGGCATTCTAAATGCCGACTTTTTTATCGACTGCAGTGGTTTTTCATCATTATTACTCGGACAAACATTGAAAGTGCCTTTTATTGAAAAAAACGATATTCTTTTCAATGACACTGCGCTCGCTATGCACATCCCATATAAGGACGAAAACGAACCAATAGCTTGCCATACCATGTCTACAGCGCAAACTGCCGGATGGATATGGGACATTGGTTTACAACATCGACGAGGCGTCGGTTATGTGTTTTCGAGTAAGCATCAATCGCTAGAAAAAGCTGAACAAATACTAAAAAATTACGTTGGGTCGCAAGCTAAAGACGTAGCGATTCGAAAAATTCAATTTAAGACGGGCCATCGAGCCTGCTTTTGGCGTCACAATTGTGTTGCAGTTGGTCTATCTTCTGGATTTTTGGAACCACTTGAAGCTTCAGCTCTAATGTTAGTAGAAACCTCGGCAAACTTCATTGCAGACCAGTTACCTATGACTAAAGCTGAAATGAAGCCCATGGAGAAACGATTCAACCAAGTATTCACCGCAAAATGGCGCGGTATTATAGATTTCTTAAAACTCCATTACGTATTAAGTGAGCGTCAGGAGCCTTTCTGGATGGACAATAGAAAATCGTCCAGTATTCCGGATACATTGCAAGAAATGCTAATGCTTTGGAAACATCGGGTGCCAAGTGAATACGATTTTTTACAAAGCTATGAGGCTTTCAACGCTGCAAGTTATCAGTACGTTTTGTACGGAGCAGGATTTAAAACTGATTTTAGTTTGCTTTCTCACACTCTAACGCAAAAAGATAGAGCTAAAAAGCAGATGGACATAACTGTAAAAACAGCACAACAAATGGCGCTTCGATTGCCTAAACATCGAGAACTTATTAACCAAATTAAACAGCAAGGCTTTGCAAAGCTATAGCTTGTTGTGCTAAGAAACCGAGGACTGCATGCAAAAAACGACACCTGTTCATCCAGAGCAACACGCAAAAATTAAAATTAAGAAACGAATAGACTTTAACGAACTAGCACAACAACAGTTTTCAGCGCTAACCGCGCAAGAGTTCGCACAGGCGGCTAGCAGTTATCCTGTTGTTATGCTCAAAGATGGGCAATCTGGTCTATTTGTCAGCGTCGCCTTATGGGGAATTGAGGCGGGGCAAAACTTGCTGTTTAATCCCACGAATAATCATTGGGATGCAGTTCATTTACCTAATGAGATCCAGTGCCAACCTTTCTCAATTGGTCCCGCTGTTGAGGAGGCTAATACCTTGACTATGCATATTAATGAGGCAAGTGAGTTAGTCCAGGAAATTGAAGGAAGCGCCCTTTTTGATAGCGAAGGAGAGTCTGCTTTTTTGAAATCAATGCAAGCGAAGTTAGCTGAGCATTATCAACATCAGGTATTTACCAGAGATTTCATTAACCTTATGTTAGACAATAAGTTACTCAAAGAAATTGAGTTAATGGTTGCTTATCAAGATGACAATATAAAGCGGGTAAAAGGACTCTACACCATCGATGAAGAAGCATTGTCGAAATTGGACTCAGATACTATTCTGTCGTTTTTTAAGCGTAATCTCTTTATCCCAATATATGCAATGCTCGGTTCATTGACGCAGTTTAATCGTCTAATGAAACTGAATAATCAGAACGATACACTTCGCAAAATTACTCGCCTACAAATGAGAACACCAGAAAAAGAATAATATTATAAGCCATGATTATTGCAGAATAATTGAGCACATAAGAACCATGGCTTTGAAATATTGGCTTCTATTCTAACGAAAAATTTAACCGCTATTGTATAGTGCAATTATATTGTTTATAATTTTTATCTTCTTTATCTTCTTTATCTTTTTTAGCATTTAGTTAATCGTAACGTAATATATCTGCTTTGGTAATCATTGACGCCTAATATTTTAAGCTTCGCGCATGAGATAGAACTTGATAAAAAGGGCTTAACATATTGGGTTCTATGGACAAGACCTGATTGGAAACGGTTTTATTGTGAATGAACTCCTAAAAATAATAGTATGTTTCCTCTTTTTGTCTTCAATCGGCATAGCTAATTCCTTACACGCAAAAAATCTGCGCTTCCATTCATTAACCACCGCAGACGGTTTACCTTCAATTAGTGTTTTCCAAACCTATCAACAGCGAAATGGTTTTATCTGGTTTGCTACAGATAGAGGAGCTAGTCGTTACGACGGTAAATCATATCGCCACTTTTTTTATTCACCGGGCACATCTAATCACATCACTAATAATTTTGTAATACAGATCTTTGAGGACAACCTAGGCAACATCTGGATTTTAACTGAGGATGGACTAAATAAAATTAGGCTCGATGGTGGAATTGAATACTTTCAACATGACGATTCAAAACCTGATTCAATCAACTCCAATTGGTTACATTTTATCTATCAGGATTCAAGTAATAGAATCTGGATAGGGACCAACGAAGGTCTCAATTTATATCATGCGCCGACTAATACTTTCACTCAAATGGTAGGGCGAAGTAAAAACACGGCTAATACTATCGCGGCCTTTCATATGGTCGAAATCGGTACAGATAATTTTTTACTAGGTACATTACAAGGAATATCGTTTTTCAAGCCCTCAGAACAGGCTTTTATATTGGAAAGCGATAAAGATAACGATGTTCCTCAATGGTATCAGGATGATATCTCAAGCATGACTCTGTCAAAAACTGGCCGAGTTCTGATTGGTACACAAACTGAAGGTCTGATTGACTTTAACCCAGCCAGCTATGAATTTACACAATATAAGGTCGCATTGGATGAAGACAGTATCGCAAGTAATGCGGTTGAAACTATAATAGAAAGACCGAATGGGGACATTTTGCTGGGGCATTATGAAAAAGGCCTAATGTTAATATCCTCAAACCGTCAAACTTTCTCTTTGTTAACTGCACGTGAATTTGATGAAACATCTCTGATTTCTAATACTATTAATCATTTATTCGAAGACCAATCAGGTTTATTGTGGATATCTACCGATTATGGTATTTCGACTCTATCTTATTTACAGAGCGGCAGTAACCTAATCCAAAAACAAGCTAATGGAATGGGCCTATCGGGTATGATTGTTTTCGATACTGCGCTGATGGATAAAGAACATATGTTGATTGCCACGTCGAGCGGCTTAAACAAGCTGCGCTTCTCTGATCAAACAATAGAGCAAATTGAGTTATTACCTGAAGCACAAAAAGACCAACCAAGCGTCGCCATTAGAGACCTTAATAGAGACTTAAAAGGAATCTTTTGGCTCGCCTCAGCAGACGGACTGCACCAATATAACCCCAAAAATGATAAGGTGATAAACTATCTTAATACTAAAAATAATGCTTGGGGGTTAACGGAAACAGAACTGACTACTGTGCTTGCAGATAATAATAACAATGTTTGGATAACTGGCTACTTACAACCTGGTCTAGCAAAATTTATCCCTGAGAAAGGGATTGTTAATAGATTTTTGGATGATGAGCTTCATCCATATACAAAAGGTGGGAATTACACTAACGATACCTTGATTTCAAAAAACGGAGATCTGTGGTTAGCCACTACAGATGGTATTTACCGTATTAACCCCCAGTCCGGCTTCGAGCAACATATTCGTATGGGCAAAGATAATAGAGAGAATATCCGGACTACAAGTATTATTGAAGATACAAACGGCACTATTTGGGCTACGACTGCAGGTGTAGGTATAGTTAGACTAAGAATTAATGAAGATAACAATGTCGAAACAACCTATTTCTCGACCGATGAAGGGCTCCCAAGTAATGAATTGTTCACCGTTAGCATCTATCGAGATAAACTTTGGCTAACAACTAAAGATCAACTATTTTCCTATGATACAAATAACAAAAAATCGACTGTTTACCCTAGTTTATTGAACTTCCCAGGTCTTAATTTTGAAGGTAGCAGCCAGACATTAGTAGGTGATAACTTATATCTCGGTTCCAACAAAGGTCTAGTGGTAGTTACCTTAAATCAAATAAAATCAAACCAATATAATGCGCCTATCCAGATAACTCAGGTCAAATCCGACGAAAAAATACGGATGCAAAGATCAGATAATCAGAGTAAAAATTATATATCTTATAAAAACAACAACCTATCATTCTCCTATGCAGCGTTAGACTTTACTCAGCCAAGTGCCAATCGTTACCGTTATTTACTGCAAGGTTTTGATGAAAACTGGGTGGAAGCTGGAAATAAAACAGACGTAACTTATAACAACCTTAGCGCAGGTACTTACACTTTTAAGGTCACGGCTAGCAACAGTGATGGCATTTGGAGTGATCAAGTTTCTGTATTTACCTTTGAAATAGAACAAGCTTGGTGGTTTTACACTCTATGGTCACTTGCCGGGCTTCTTGCACTTGCACTATTATTATTCATTATAAATAGACGGTTGCATGTTAGGACGCTTTATCAGAAAGCAAATTATGACAGTCTGACAAGTCTCGCAAACCGCTATTATTTTAATAACCGTATTGAGCAACTCGTTGATAATCCTGACAGTGCTTTTACCTTACTCATAGTCGATTTAGACGGATTTAAAGAAGTGAATGATATTTACGGTCATGCCGTAGGTGACGAGCTGCTGATACAAGCGTCAGCGCGAATGAGAAAGGTGTTGAGAGACGATGACTTGCTAGCTCGGTTGGGAGGGGATGAATTTGCAATTATCATTAATAAGCGGAGTCAATCTAGCGAACTGTTAACTATCTCAGAGCGATTACGTAAAACCTTGGAGACTCACTATACGTTGACTAACCATACTGTAAAAGCGTCGGCAAGTATCGGTGGCGCAAGCTTTCCGTGTGACACCAACAATAAAAATTCACTATTAGTTTATGCAGATACAGCCATGTTTGCGGCTAAGCAAAGTGGCAAAAATTCAGTTAATTTCTTTAACGAGTCATTAAGTAAAGAGCTTGAAAAAAGAACACAACTGAAGCAGAAGTTGCAATCCGCTCTCGATAACAAAGAATTTGAAGTCTATTATCAGCCTCAGATAAATCAATTTTCAAACCAGATCACCGGATTTGAGGCTCTGATACGATGGTTCCAGCCAGACGGAACAACGATTACACCCGACGTTTTTATTCCTGAAGCAGAGCGCAATGGCTCCATTATCCAAATAGGAGGTTGGGTATTATCCTCAGCTTGCAAACAAGCAGCAATATGGCATGAGGCAGGCCTTTTTTCAGGGAACATATCAGTCAATGTATCCGCAGATCAAATCACTAGACCTGATTTCGTCAACGACGTAGAACAAGCATTAAAACAAAGCGGCTTATCACCTAACTATCTAGAACTAGAAATTACGGAATCGGTTTTAGTCGACAATATTGGTTTAACTCTCGACACTCTAACTCAACTGAGGATTCTTGGCGTTACTATCGCTTTAGATGACTTTGGTACGGGCTACTCTTCACTTAACTATTTAACTACATTCCCTATTGATACATTAAAGATTGATAAGTCCTTCATTCACAGCGTTGAAATAGACGCGCCGACAAGAATTGTATTGAAAAACATTTACACCTTAGCTGCGGACTTATCCATGAAAGTGATTGCTGAGGGTGTTGAAACAGAAGCACAATTACAGATATTAGCTACGCTTCAAGGCCAAATAATCCAAGGATTTTATTATAGTGAAGCCTTGAGTGCAAAAGACGCGACTAAACTACTCTGCGATAGTGACGGTTGCGTAATATGATGTCGACTTTTACTCCTTGGTAACAGGCTCAATACGATACTGATATCGATAATCTAACCAAGGCAAGGTATATTCATACAGCGGCTTAGCTCCCCATGAATCGATACCCCCTACTCCGCGCTGTGCGTAATCGATATTCACAAAAATGTGATCTTGTTTGGTTAAGTCAGTGGGATGCATATTCCTGCGACTCATCTGCAGTTCGCTTGAATCAAATTCGTGCATATCGAAATACGACGCATTGAACGCAAATAACGGCAAACCAGTAAATTTGACACCATTGCCCTCCCCATTAACGAATGATAAAAAGCGGATGTCGCTTCTATGTCCATTTTCTTGAGGCCTGACATAAGAAACTTCAAGTTCTGCTACGGTTGTTTGATATAAGCCAACGAAAGCGGAGGATCTTCTATCTATGTAATTTTCATGTGGTCCCCGCCCATACCAAGTCACTTGCTCG
>JBLHOI010000013.1:0-14344 GCA_047621375.1 Glaciecola sp. | reverse complement strand
GAATATTCGGGCAGACGACTGTGTAATACATGATGATGCGCGCGTTCAACCACATTAATAGAGTCAATTTGCACATAACTTAATTGCTGGATAAGCTTTGGCAATGACGCCAAAGGCTGTAATAAACCTTGCTGCTGCATACTTAGCTGTAACCATTGTTTAGCTGATAAAGGGTTTGTCATTAAATGCCTTTGCTTTAGGTGCTAATGCGTATCGATATATAAATGATGTATGACATTGTAGGTTGAACACTCTAACAGAGTACACTCGCGGTTGGTTATAATGCTGGCTGATGTCAGAAGTGGGCTAATACTTTATGTTATTTTTCCGTTTCCCCAAAATCATCAGTTTGACTTTTTTAGGTTCAAGATGAGTTTTAGAATGTTGCCAATAGCGTATAACGCTGTATTAGCTAGCTTTAATCATATTGAAATAGATGGTATCGGCGATAAACAAACACTCTGCAAGAGGATTCATGGGGTACGATCTAGAGTTACAAAAAATCCGATAAATAAAATTATCGGATTTTTGCAAACTTCACTTAATGGATCTTATGCAAATTGTAGATTTTAGATTTTTTTTGGTTTTAGAATCATGTTAAGCATTGCCACTGGCTGGTTTAAGAACTTGGTTTTTTCTAATAATAAAATAGAGCCCAGCAAAGATCGCAATCAGGCTGCAAGGGAAAATAACTAAGTGCCCTAAGACTGTTTGTCCTGCCAACAAATCAATTTGGTCTGGCAAGGTATGTATTTGTGCTGCATTTTCTTTAGCGCTATCAATCCATCCACCAATGATAGGATTCCACATACTGACAGCAAACATGCCTACACCACCAGCTACCGATAAGCCAATAGCCCCCGTTTGCGGAGTATACTCAGCTACGCAACCAAGAACGGTTGGCCAGAAATAAGTGACGCCGATAGCAAATAAAACTGCTGCAAGATATACCATGCTCCCAGTTGCTATACTCATCGAATAAATGCCTATCGCAGAGATAATAGCAGAGAAAAATAATGTCCCTACAGGGCTTAATCGGTGGACTAAGGCACCAGCATAAAAACGTCCTACAGCCATAACCCCTGTAATGAGTGCTAAAATTAACATAGGTGAAGCACCTGTTGCGCCTAATATGCTCTCAATCCATTGTTGAGTACCTAATTCGGTTGTTGCCGTTAAGCTGATGCAAAGTAACAATAAAAGGTACAGTGGAGATAGCAGGCTCTTAATATTGCTCAATGTCGAATGCTGTTGCTTATTACTCTTAGGGAATGGGCAATTGAGTAGCAAAAATCCATAAATAATGGTTGGAATAATGATCACGCCAACTTGTAATTGCCAATCAAGACCTAAGCTTGTCATCAGATTTGAAATAAGAGCCCCAATCACTATGCCGCCCGGGAACCACACGTGGAATTTATTCAACATGATCGTTTTATTGTCTGGGTGCATTTCTGCGATTAAAGGGTTACATCCTGCTTCTACTGAGCCATTGGCAAAACCAATACAAAAAGTCGAGATCAATAACCCCCAAAAACCACCAGCGGTAATCGTCAACACTAGTCCCAATAAGTGGCAGAAAAATGCCAGCGTGATTAGCCTTTTAGCACCTAAAAGATTGTATATGCTGCCACCAATAATCATCGCAAGTGGGAAACCTAAGAACGCCATAGAATTGATCCAACCTAGTTCTTGATTAGATAAGGCAAATTCACGACCTAAATCGCCTAAAATTCCCGCTCTAATGGCAAATGTCATGGCTGTAACAATTAATGAAATACAGCTAAGGTGAAATATGCGCCCTTTATCAACTTGATTTATCATAATTATTTTTCTCTGTTGTTAGATTATTATGTTTTTGGCTAAATCATCACTCATTGAGCCCCAGCACTTTATTATTTAACTGTGTATTACTCTGAATGGCGGCAAAGTCATCAAATGCTTTATCTGTGTGACGAATGATGTGCTGTTGAATAAATTTTGCACCTTCTGCGGCGCCATCGAGTGGGTGTTTAATACAACATTCCCACTCCATGACCGCCCAACCATCAAAACCATAGGTAGTGAGTTTGGTAAAGATTGATTTAAAATCAATTTGTCCATCGCCAAGCGAACGAAAGCGCCCTGGACGATTTACCCAAGATTCATATCCACCATATACACCTGAGCGACCCGACATCACAAACTCTGCATCTTTAACATGAAACGCTTTAATTCTTTGGTGGTATATATCAATAAAAGACAAATAATCAATGTGTTGTAATACAAAATGACTAGGGTCATATAAAATATTGGCTCGGGGATGGTAGTTTACTGCTTTTAAAAATCGTTCAAAAGTTACGCCATCGTGTAGATCTTCTCCCGGATGCAATTCATAACAAACATCGATACCAACATCATCGAATGCATCTAAAATAGGCTGCCAGCGAGCGGCTAATTCTTCGAAGCCTTGTTCAACCAAGCCTGTTGGACGTTGTGGCCAGGGATAAACTGTGTGCCATAGTAATGCTCCTGAGAAAGTGACGTGTGTTTTAAGGTTCAATCTAGCGCTGGCTTTGGCGGCTAGCTTTAATTGTTCGACAGCCCATGCCTGTCGAGCTTTGGCATTACCTTTGACTGACTCAGGAGCAAAACTGTCGAACATTTGATTGTAAGCCGGGTGCACAGCCACAAGCTGTCCTTGAAGGTGAGTCGATAACTCAGTAATCGTTAGGCCATGCTTAGCCACAGTGGCAAGAACCTGATCACAATAAGCTTGATTATGCGCACCTTGAGTGAGATCAAAAAAACGCTCATCGCCAGTTGGCAACTGAATCGCTTTAAAACCAAGACTGGCTGCCCATTGACAGATATTGTCTAAGTTATTGAATGGCGCCTCATCATTAATAAATTGCGCTAAGAAAATAGCAGGCCCTTTTATTTGCTTCATAAATAACTCTCCTTGTCTGGTGACTCTATGTTAAGTGGATACCATTTTTCCGACTGCTTGTTGGCGGCCACAACACTGTCAATAAAAGCCATGCCACGAATGGCTTCTTCTATTCCTGGGGCGTTTTCTGTTGAAGAACTTTTGCTAACGGACGTAGAAAAGTGACGAACTTGGTGAGTAAATTGCAGATAAATATTGGCGAAGGCTTCAATATAACCTTCAGGATGACCAGCTGGAGTTCGAAGTAAGCTGTTGACTTCAGGTGACAAGTTAGCGACCCCTGTTCGAATGACCTGCATTGGTTGATCTAGGTATTTTTTATATAGGCTGTTGGGTTCTTGTTGATGCCATTCAAAAGCGGCTTTAGTACCATAAATACGAATTGATAAATTGTTTTCTTCGCCTATCGCGATTTGGCTTGAAAGCAAGACGCCTTTGGCACCATTATCAAATTTTAGCAGTACTGTTCCGTCATCATCTAAGACACGACCTTTGACTACGCTCGTTAGGTCCGCGCAGATTTCAGATATCTTTAATCCAGATATATATTCAGCTAAGTTTGCCGCGTGGACACCTATATCGCCGATACAACAGCTTGAACCTGCTTTATCTGGATCTACTCGCCAGCTTCCTTGCTTAGATGATTCATTGTCGGCATGCGCTAGCCAGCCCTGTGAATACTCGACAACCACTTTAATTATATCGCCCAACTCCCCCTTTTTAACGCGATAGCAAGCTTCTTTTACTAACGGATAACCCGTATAAGTATGCGTTAACCCATATAAACGCCCTGTCGTATTGACGATATCTTTCAGCGTTAGAGCTTCTGGTAAATTCATGGTTGCGGGTTTATCTGACAATACATGAAACCCATGCTCAAGTGCGCATCTAGCTATCGGGAAATGCAAAAAATTAGGTGTAACAATAACTACAAAATCAATACGTTGTTCTTCTGGTAATGCTTCTTCAGCTTCAAACATGGTTTGGTAAGAGGGGTAGCAACGCTCAGGTGCAACATTTAGCGTTTCGCCAGTAGCTAAGCAATTATCATGGTTAGAGCTAAACGCTCCTGCAACTAATTCAATTTGACCATCTAAGGCAGCAGCAGCGCGATGAATTACGCCAATAAAAGCACCTTGTCCACCGCCAACCATGCCCATTTTTACTTTTCTATTTTTTAACATTAATGACTACATCTACTGAATAAACCAATGAATTCAGTATAAAGCTGAGCTACGCAGCTCAATACATTGATTTCGGTTGTTAATGTTACAATTTCAGCGTTATCAAAAATAAAGTCATCGTAAAAACAATAGATTGAATTAATCGCTAAAGCACAGAAGGATACAGTTTCAGCAGTACCATTTAATAATGTTGGAGCTTAAATATTATTATAAAAAAGAATACTGACAGGTACTTGAGAGATGACCCTTGAAGATTCATCTTCTAAGAAAAAATAGTTAACCCCTTGCTTTTTAGCTTCTTTAACAACACCAGTAATGTCAATGTTACCTTTACCTAATGCAACATTTGACTCAGTATCTGCTAAACCATTTTCATCAGCAATCGTATCTTCAGCTCTATCTTTTAGATGAAATGAGCTAAATCTACCCGGGTATTTCTGTAATAATTTTAGCGGTTCTACCCCTGCATTGGCAATCCAAAAAACATCCATTTGAAATTGTGCATATTGAGTGTTCTGAACCATGTAGTCGAACACTGTGCCATCTTTATAAGGTGAAAATTCATAACCATGAGCATGGTATTGCAATACTATGCCATGCTGTTTCAATAACTTTCCTGCATCGTTTAACACTGCTACTGCGGCTTTTGCATGCTCAATAGTAAACTCGCCGGACTCGCCGTGAGGTATCCAATAGAATGTCGTAAACTTTGAATCATAAAAACGTGCTTTATAAACTGCTGCGATAGGGTTATCACGAAGTTCTTCATAGTTGGTATCAACACTCACCAGTTGTAAGTCATGCTGTTTAAGGAATGATTTATACTCATCAATGGTTAACCCATTTAAATCTCGTCCACCTTCGACTGCCATAATATTCCAATCATGAATTTGTTTGAATGCCGAATCGGTATCTTGCTTGATTTGATTTCTCAAGCTGTATAACTGGATACCAATATTGTGCTTGAGTTCTGATCCAATAAGATGTTCATGGGCTTGTAAGCTCATAGCTGTCACCAACGAGATCCCACATAAAAACGTAGTCATTAATCTGTTCATAATCCCTCCAATCAATAGCCATAGTGTCGGTAAAATATTGTTAATTTAACTTATCATTTCTCGATTATGTCGCTACCGCTAAAACAGCTAAAAATGTAACAATTTCAGCGACATCATCAAGTCAACCTTAGATTTAATTATCTGTTTTTGTGTTATATCAATATCTTATGTATTTTCGCTGATTAGTACTTCATATTGGCTATCTATAAATCGGCACTTGGATTCATATAATATCAACTTAGTGATCAACAATATTAACCATTAACTGGAGAGCGATATGCGGATCGGTATTGATCTAGGTGGTACGAAAATAGAAGCGATTGCATTAAGCGATAGCGGCGAAGAACTGTTTAGAAAACGTATAGCAACACCTAAAGAATATTGGCCTACAGTAGAGGCTATTGCGTTATTGATTGGTGATACTGAGGAAGCCACAGATCAGTTGGGATCTATTGGCATTGGTATTCCGGGGATTCTATCCCCTGTTACAAACAGAGTAAAAAATTCAAACTCAACTTGGTTAAATGACAAAAACCTACAGCAAGATTTAGAGGGTAAATTACAAAGAGTGGTGAGGATTACTAACGATGCTAATTGTTTTGCAGTATCTGAGGCTACTGATGGTGCAGGAGCTGGCCATCGCGTTGTATTTGGTGCCATATTGGGTACTGGTTGCGGTGGCGGTGTAGTCTTTAACGGTTTAGTGCATGATGGCCGAAATGGCATTTCAGGCGAGTGGGGCCATAACCCTTTGCCATGGCTAGGTGAAGATGACATTCATAATAGAAGCTGTTTTTGTGGTAGACCGCATTGTATTGAAAGCTATATTTCCGGTACCGGTTTTTTATCTGACTTTTCTTCGTTAGGTGGTACAGCAAATGATTGCCAAGAGATTATGGCGTTAATCAATCAAGATGACTTTATTGCTTGTTTTGCTTTTGAGCGGTTTCTTGACCGTTTAGCTCGTGCGCTAGCCCAAGTGATTAACTCGCTCGATCCCGATATTATTGTGCTTGGTGGAGGATTATCGAACATCGATAAAATTTATCAAGAACTGCCTAAACATTTGTCACAATATGTGCTCGGCAAAGAGTGTGAGACCCCAATTGTTAAGAATGTTTTTGGTGCCTCATCGGGGGTAAGAGGGGCATCTTGGCTATGGCCTTTAGGGTAGCAAGGTAATATTTTTGTCTTGTCTACACTCGTCTTGAGTGGCAAAAAAGCAATGTCATTAAATAACATTGCTTTTTTATTTAGTCTAACATTAGGCTTCTAAACCTAACTCGGCCAATATCTTATTTAAATGTTGTATCGCTTCTGGAGTCGGACCTGGATAATCACCCATAATGGGCACATTTCCCATGTAACCAATATCCTTTATCCCTGCAGGGCTACAAAAATAAGCCGCCAAAACTAAGCCTCTAAAGACGGAAAACGCCTCCGATATTTGGACATATTCTTCGGGTAAATTGGGTGCGCGGTAGGCAATATCGTCAATGATGGCATATTGTTGTTTGGCTGTTAATGCGACAAATTCTTGCCCAAATCTTAGTGTTGATTCATCATCAATCCACACTAAGGTTGATAAAATAGTTAGCCTGTCATGTTGCTGCCTATCGTAGGGAGCACTCACCCATTCATCAATTACATCGGGCACATTGACCTGAGTTGCCGATGGTGAGTTACCTTCTTTAGGCACAATAATGTCAGATAGCATGGCCACTAAATTTAACTGATTTGATGTTAAGGTTTTCGGCCAAAGCGATTCCGGTGGAATAATTAAGCTAGGATCTTTCCCGTAACCTTTTGCTGTAATTGGGGCTAAATCTAATTTTGGCCAGTGACCTTTGGTTGGTGAACTTGTCAAACTACAGCCCGTCATCATTGGCACTAAGGTCATAGCTGATAACGTACCAAATAGTTTTAATGAGTCACGGCGGGTCATATTTGAGTGATAGTGATTTTTCATATTTTCATTCGACATATCAAACATTCCCTTTAGTTAATTGAGTCGCTAACCATGATGAATTTCGCATTGATAAGGTCATAATGGTCAATGTGCAGTTTTTATGTGGATTAGAGGCAAATACGCCACCATCCATCACAAAGAGGTTAGGGCAGTCCCAAGTTTGACCATACTGATTGGTTACTGACTCTTTTGGATCTGAGCCCATACGGGTCGTTCCCACCTCATGAATAATTTCTCCACCTTTAGCAATCGCCTCTTCAGCACTAGGTAATGGTTCAGTAAACTTGGCCCCCATGGTTTCTAGCAACATCTTAGCTGTTTTTAAGCCATGCTCAATTTGTTTTAGTTCATGTTTTGACCATTTAAAATGGAATTTTGCTACAGGAAGACCCCATTTATCTTTGACGGTTTCATCAATTTCCATATAGCAATTTTCATTTGGTAACATCTCACCACGCAAGGCAAAGTAAACGCCACTGCCGTAGGTTTTCTTGACTTGATCTTTGGCAAACTTACCATAGCCTTGGATGTCTCCACTTACCCCTGCACCTGGCTGACCAAAACCAGTGCCTAGCTCAAAGTGATAACCGCGTGGGAAATCCAGTTCACCACGCTCTTGCATTTCATGGCCCCACCAAGGGGTAAATAAATGATTTGCAGTGTGTCCATCTTCATTGTAAATAGGTCGACCTTCTAATGCGGGGATCCGTGCACCTAAACCTGCACCAGTAGAGTCCATCAGGTTACGTCCAATCTGACCACTTGAATTGGCTAATCCATTGGGATGGTGCTGACTTTTTGAGTTCAACAATATTCGAGCAGACTCACAAGCACTGGCAGCAAGAATGACCACTCTGGCAGGAATTTTCACCGGTTTGACGGTTTTCTTATCAATGTAGGTTATGCCATTCACATTACCTTTTGCATCGACATCAACGGATTTGACCATGGCATTCGTAATGATGGTTAACTTACCGGTTTTCTTCGCCAATGGAATTAATGATGTTGTCGTTTGGAATGCGGCACCAATTGAACAGCCGTGTCCACAAGGTGTGGCATAAAAACACGCTTGACGATCGTCTTTAGGGCGGGTTAATACGGCGCGGTGCATTGGGACTACTGGAATACCGTGTTTCTTGGCTGCTGCTTGAATTAACAATTCTGGTATACGCGGTACTGGTGGTGGCTGCAAAATACCTTCCCCGGAGTCTGGCATATCGGCAAGGCCTGTATTAGTGCCGCACACTCCGACCAATTCTTCAGTTTTGTCGTACCACGGTGCAATATCTTTGTATTCGAATGGCCAGTCTGCACCAAGGCCATCTCGGCTTTTGCCTTTAAAATCATGTTCGCTAAATCGCAATGAATAGCGGCCCCAGTGATTGGTTCTGCCACCTAACATTCTGGCGCGCCACCATAAAAAATCAGAGCCTTCTGCGGTGGTGTAAGGTTCGTTTGGCACAGTCCAACCACCATCAACAGTTGCATCGTAAAAACCAAAGTTTTTATCAACATTGCCAGCCCCCATGAGTGGGGCCTCTGCGTTGGTTTTAAACATGGGAGACTCGGTTTTAGGATCATAATCTCTGCCAGCCTCTAGCATTAACACTTTCTTGCCTTCTTTGGTTAGTGTATAAGCTGCCATAGCACCACCTGCACCAGAACCGACAACCACAACATCATAATCATTCATGAATAAACACTCCTATTAAATAACTGACATTGATTACAATGCTTTGATTTTTATATTTTTAAATGCAACTACATCACCATCATGATCTTGCAGACCGATTTGACAGCCGTCATTTGTGGTGAAGTTTTTCCAATTTTTAAATTTGCTTTTTTGAACTAACTGTTTCCACTTATCACCATCAATAAGAATGTCGGCAGTAAGCACATTGTTTTGCCATACATTGAGGTGATTATTGAGTAATTGGATTCTGACTTGGTTCCACTGACCTGCAGGTTTGTGGGCGTCTGCTGGTGAGGTCACTAGATCGTATATTGAACCAGAAAGATGAGAGTCGATTTTAGTGTCAGGATGTCTTTCGTTATCAATTATTTGTATTTCTGGTGCATGGGAGTATATATAATCTCCGCTTTCATCTGCCATCACGAATACACCACTATTGCCGGCTAGTGATACGTTCCATTCGAGCATCAAATCAAAATTTTTGTAGCACTTTTTACTGATTAGATCGCCGCCACCTTTTTGAGTTAATACCATAGCACCGTCTTTAACTTGCCACTGTTTATTAACACTGTCCTGCTTAAAGCTGCGCCACTGAGACATATCTTTACCGTTAAACAGTAATGACCACCCAGCTTGTTTTTCTGTCTCACTTAGATGATTGTCTTGCGAATATGCAAGCTGTGGTACACACAACAAAGGCAGTAATAGAAGGGGTTTTAATAAGTTTTTTGTATTCATATTCATAGCAACCTTGTTTGAACTATTCAGTCTGTTGATACCAAAATAAAACAGCTGATTTTTATTGTTATAAAATACAGCATAGCCTTAGCGATAATATGGCTAAGACTATGCTGCAGGGTAAGAACCTTAGAAAGAGTAATTCATACCTAAATAAAAACGTCTTCCACTGTATGAGTTATAGGTGAATCGATTACTTTGCTTCCAATAACCTTCCTCTACCTCAGCGGTTAAATTCACAACAGCAGCAGTAACAGAAAGTTTTTCGGTAATACTGTAACCAGCGTTTACATCTAATTGGCCGTAGGCTTTGGTATAATAGTTGTATCCTTGGTGTACTCCATTGGCTCGATCATCTTTCCAGTTGTACGATGCTCTCACACTGAAATCATCATTTTCAAAGTAAGCAGATAAGTTATATTGATGCTTCGCTGTACCCGGGATTTCAGCTTTAGTTTCAACGCCGTCAGTAGAGACACTACTAGTACTGGTATCGGTAAAGGTATAGTTACCTAATAGACCAAAACCACTTTCAAACGAGTGTTGGAAGAAAACCTCAATACCATCTGAACTTGCTTCACCTCCGCCCACTTTGGTGTTCATTTCAACTTCAATTGGGCCGTTACAACAGTCATGCTCACGTTCAACAATTTCTACACTCGATATTGGTAAATTCGAGATATCTTTGGTAAACAAGGTTGCTCCCAATGCAGAACCTTCGTTGTAGTACCATTCAACCCCCAGATCAAACTGGTCTGAAATCATTGGTGTTAAACCGGTATTCGCAGCTGTGCCTGAACCACGACCTGTCCATGAGTCTGGCGAGTTAATGTTTACTGGCGGTCCGTAAGATTCTGCTTGAGTTAAGTCAGCATAACTGACTCTTGCCATTGTTCTGGCCGCCGCAAACCGTACCACCACATCAGCGGTTGTATCCCAAGCAATGTTAAAGCTTGGTAGCCATTGACCATTATCGTTACTGCGGGTATTGGGGGCTGGGTCATCATCATCCTGGCCAATAACATCGTCGTAAGTCACCGTACTCAAATCGGTATTAACATAACGAACCCCGACATTACCTCGCAAATTTTCCCACTCAAAATTAGATTGGGCATAAGCTGACCAAATCTGCTCTTCAAGGCGATAGGTGCCTGATAATGTTGGCAATACAGTTTCAGTAAAATTATCAACCAAGTAGGCATTTAATGCAGCAAAGTCCATGGCCAAAAAGTTAATAGCCCCTGTGCCACCTGCACTATTGTCCACTATATTGTCACTTACCAGCGTTTCAGGATCTGGATGGAAATCTGGGTTGTGGAACCATTCAGTACCAGGTAAATAACCACGATAGCCACCATTATCGGTAATACCATCATCCCAGCGGAATTGATTTCTTAAACCTTGAATTTCATGGTCTCGGTACTTAAGCCCAGCATAGAAAGTGGTAAAAATGCCAGTATCTAAATCAAATTCTAAATCGACTTGACCGTAATCTTCGGTGTCTTTATTTTCTGATGAATTAGAACTAAACCAATCATAATATTGGTAAGCTTTTTTATCAGTAGCTAAGTCAGTTGACACATCGTAGTTTGGTTTACCGCTTTCAATTGACCATAACCAGCTGTTCACTGAACCATTGCGGGCATCAATATTTGCGAATGTCTCTTTTGAAGTACCGCCTTTAGCTTCCGTACGGCCGACTTTAAATGATGCGGTATAATTATCGCCATGATAAATACTTTCAAAATCATAAGTATCTGACTTCGACTCACCCTGTCTTTCTCGGCCAGTTAGTTGAGGTGATAGCAAACCACGACGTACAGCAACGCCATTATTCACATCAGCGTCGCCCCAATTATTGTCATTTAGCAGACCATTATCACCATTACCATAAGCTACAACGGTATCGCCATCTAAAACTACACCATAATAAGGATTATGATTATCGTTCCATTCTGCGAAAGTAATACTTTGGCCAGACTCGTCAAAACCAAGCTTGGAGCCAAAATAGTTAACATTTAGTTCAAGGTTCTGTGTTGGTGTCCATTGCAGAGCCAGCTGATAACCATCACGAGTGCGATCTTGATTTGACTGGCTCAAACCCATAGCTCTGGGCGCCCAGACATTGTTATATACTTCACCCGTTGCTTGATCGACAATTGCAGGACGCTCAGCGCCTTCAACGGTGTCAGAATGGAAACGCCAGTGTGAGGCATCATTTCTGATTGTTGTTACTGTTCTATCCTGACGTGTAAAACCAGCCAAAATACCAAAAGTGGCTTGATCGTTTTTCCATGAATACAACGCATTAATTTGTGGTTCTGTTTTTTCGGTTACATCGGCATATGTGGCTTCAACACTCAATGCGCCCGAGTTAGCATCCATTTCAAGTGGCTTACGGGTGTGTAAAATCACCGTGCCACCAATACCACCTTCATCAATTCTTGCTTCTGCACTTTTAAATACTTCTACGCTACTGATCATGCTCGAAGGTAAAAGTGCATAGTTAAAGCTACGTGTTGGTGCCCCTGTATCAGATGATGCAATATAATTGCCGTTAAGCTGAGTGAGTGTCCAATCTGGTGAGGTGCCTCGAATACTCACTCTATTACCTTCACCACCATCTCGATCGATCATTACACCAGATACTCGTTGTAGAGAATCTGCTACGTTTTTATCTGGAAATTTACCTACATCTTCCGCTGTAATAGCATCGACTACTGAGTTCGACGCACGCTTCAGTAGTAAGTTTTTGGCCGTACTCGAATAAATCCCCCTTACTTGTATTACTTCAATATCTTCATCCGCTGTATCAGCGTAAACAGGATTAGCTAGTGCCCCCCAAATGGCACAGCTAACTAACGACGTTTTAAACAATAAAGAAGGTGCTTTATTTTGTTTTTCCCTTCTATTTCGCATAGTAAGTTCCTTTAATTATTTTAATTAGACCTAGTTGCTTTTTATGACGTCGAAGTAATTATCTATTTATTGTGCATTTTTTGGCTATCCTAAAATCGGTGACTAATGCAAGGAATTGAGCGTTATAAAAAAGTTAACAAAATTGATGAGGTCAGGGTGTTAAGTGGTTGGATGCGTTTAACTTTATGATTTTTTTATCTATTTCTTAATTTTAGATTGAGGGTAGGGTGATGGGAGACATATTAATATGTTGAACTATTATCAATTTAGATATGGTGTAGTGTTTGTTTTTAGCGATTATTTGAGATTTCATTTCTCATTTTTTGGCGATATTGAGCAGGTAATTCACCGAACATACTTTTAAAATGTTGACTAAAATAACTGTGACTCGGGAAGCCAGAATTTTGGGCGATATCAGATATTTGGGCTTGAGATTCAATTAGCATTTTACGAGCTTTTTCTAGCCTTACTTCACGAATAAATTGTTTGGGTGTTTTTTGTAAATATTTTTTAAATCGCCTTTCTAATGCGCTCACTGACAAATGAGATACTTCTGCGAGTTCTTTAATACTAATATCTTGGGCATAATGACTGTTAATAAAATCAACAGGCTTTTTTAGAATATCAATGCCGGACAAGCTCTTGACCGTTTCTTGAATGTTTCGTGCGACTCCATATGTGCCGATGATGCCACCTTCTTCATTACGTAATGGGCGCTTGGATGTTAATACCCATTTTGGTGAACAGCTATAACCTAAGTTCATTTCTAAACGATTAATAATGACATCACCGTGTAATACTTTTTGGTCATCGAGCATGAAGTTTTTGGCGATATAAGCAGGGAACAACTCTGTATCATCTTTACCTATCACTTCTGAAAACGAACGCTTACCAACACTTTTAACGTAGGCATCATTGCAAAATACGATTTTTCCAGAGTTGTCTTTAATCCAAAATACAACGTCAGAAACCAGATCGAACATTTTAATGACTTTCTGAATATTGATACCTTGTAATATTTCTTCCATGTGCATTTTCCCTAACGATAGCTTTCACCTGCCTAGCGGCATGCTTAGATGCGAATCTTGTTTTATAATTATTGTTTACGAATCGTATCGACTAACAAGTTACACATATTCACCAAAAAAATTTACATAATATTATTGATATTTGTAACAAATGATTCTTTATCGGTTACAACGCTAACACAGCCGTAAACTAAATAATGTTTTTTTTTAATGCTTTAGATTGATTTGAAGAGTCGCCTTAATTTCTGAAAATAGTTATGCAGATTGTAATTTTTAACACGTTTTAATCTCTTATTTTAGTAACCCCGGTGATCCCTACTGTTGTGCTTTGGGCTCTAGTACATTGATACATAATTGGCATTAGCTTAAGTTCAAATGAATAACTAGAATTTTTAACAGTGGTAACGAATCAAACTAGTCACCACTTTAATCCCCTTTGTTCATTTAATAGGAAACCGTTAAACAAAGCTGTAAAAACAAAAAATCCGTAATAACATTTGTAATTACGGATTTTCTAGCATTTTGGAGCAGAGTAAAACGTTACTCAACGTTTTGGATCTGCTCGCGCATTTGCTCAATCAGTACTTTTAATTCAACTGCAGCAGAAGTGATTTCTGCGCTGATTGATTTTGAGGCTAAGGTATTTGATTCGCGGTTAAACTCTTGCATCATGAAGTCTAGACGGCGGCCTTCGCTGCCTCCTTTTTTAAGGATGCGGCGAGCTTCAGTTACGTGAGCTTCAAGGCGGTCCATTTCTTCGGCAACATCTTGCTTTTGCGCCAATAACACCATTTCTTGTTCGATACGGGCAGGGTCTAATTCACCA
>JBLHOI010000012.1:0-14613 GCA_047621375.1 Glaciecola sp. | reverse complement strand
TAGATACTTTACCTATCGGCACTGGCCCGTATAAATTTGTTAGTTATCGCAAGGACCAATTTATTCGGTATCAGCGCCACCGTGATTATTTTTTGAATACTAAAGGACCTGAAAATCTTGTCTTCGACATCACGCCCAAAAGCTCATTACGCGTCGCTAAGCTAATTACAGGTGAATGTGATGCTGTGGCTTTTCCGTCACAAAATGACCTTGAAATAATAAGAGAAAGAGAGGACTTAACCTTACTGGAAAAGCCAGGTTTAAACGTGGGTTTCTGGGCATTTAACACAAGTAAACCGCCATTTGATAATCCTAAAGTACGTCGAGCATTGGCGCTTGCTATCGATAAAACATCCTTGTTAGAGGCCGTCTATTTAGGCCAAGCAACCAGAGCTAAAAGTTTAGTACCCTCAGCTTCATGGGCACATCAATCAAATATGCAAGATATCGGCTATAACCCCGTGATTGCTCGAAAGTTGTTAGACGAAGCCGATATTCCTCCTGACTTCACAATGAATATTTGGGCAATGCCGGTACAGCGGGCTTACAATCCGAACGCAATGAAAATGGCTCAACTAATGAGTACTTATTTAGCAGACGTTGGTGTTACCGTTAACATTGTTAGCTATGATTGGGCACGATTTAGAGAAAATCTAACTGCTGGTAAGCATGATTCTGTGCTCATTGGCTGGGCTGCGGATAACGGAGATCCCGATAATTTTTATCGTCCGCTACTAACCTGTGCGGCAATTCCTTCTGGCACAAATAGGGCTCGTTGGTGTAATCCAGAGTATGATAGCCTGATCGAAAGCGCGTTAAAAACAGAAGACTCAAATGAGCGCCGAATTTTTTATCACCGTGCAAATCAAATTATATTTAGAGAAACACCATTAGTGCCAATCGCTCATGCGTTCCAATACCAGGCCGTGAATAATAAAATTGAGGGGATAACAATTAATCCTTTTGGTGGTATTCGGTTTGACGATGTGGTTCGCAAGCAATGATTAATTTATTACTACGCTATATCAATTTAATGGTGGTCACGATTACCACGCTCGTGATTATTTCTTTCTCTTTAGCCTATCTCTTTCCGGGAGACACCCTAACCAACATATCTGGTATTGTGCCAGAATCAGAAGAACAAAGAATTGCACTCGAAACTGCCTTTAAGCTTGACCGTTCTATTTTTGTACAGTTTTGGTATTACGTAGATAATTTACTCAGTGGCGATTGGGGAGTGAGTTTTTCTTCACAAACAAGTCTGCTATATGAAATCAGTATTGCCTTCCCTGCCACTCTTGAATTAATAATCTATGCTTTATTAATCTCTATTTTCATTGGTATCCCTATCGGCTTTATTGGTGGTATCTGGCGTCACAAGCCATTTGACTATGGTGTTGTGACTTTTAGTGTCGTCAGTTATTCATTTCCAGTCTTTTGGCTAGCGTTAATTTTTATTACTATATTTTGCCTGCAACTTGGTTACTTGCCACTTTCAGGACGCGTAAACTATTTATATGATATACCTCATAACAGCGGATTTATTCTTTGGGATATATTGGTTGCCGATACGCTTAACAAAAAAGATGCGTTTGCAGATGCGCTTAGACACCTGATATTGCCCACAGCATCTATCGCACTTGTGACCACGGCCATTTTCATTCGTTTTACACGCCGTTCTATTATGGACGAAATGCGAAAAGGCTATATCGATGCCGCCAAATCGAGAGGTTTTACCACTAGGCAGATTTTCTTCAAGCACGGTTTACGAAATTCATTGCTCCCCATAATACCTCTCATGGCAATGCAAATATCAACGTTGATGACCAACGCAATGGTAGTTGAAACTATTTTCTCATGGCCAGGCATAGGTAATTGGCTTATCCAAGCAATTTATCAGCGTGATTATCCAGCAATTCGCATCGGCATGTTGGTTGTATCTGTGTTTGTTGTTACTTTTACAATAACTATCGAGTTCATTAGTCGAGCATTCGACCCAGCTAGGGATAAATTTGAACGTGACACAATTTAATCTCTATGATGAGGAGTTTCATCCTTCCCCACTCATGCATATCTGGCTGGAGTTCAAAAGAAGTCACTTTGCTCTCATCGGATTTGCCATACTTTTATTATTTTGCGCTATCGCTATTCTGGCTCCCTTATTAGCTCCATATGATCCTAATATTCAAAATACAAATGCTATTTTGCTTCCACCTGCTTGGGAAGGAAACGGCAGTATCGCGCACATATTCGGTACCGATACCTTGGGACGTGATGTGTTTTCACGCACGCTATATGGTTGCCGCGTGACCTTTGGTTCAAGTGTCGTTTTAGTGTTAATTGCTTCTACCATCGGGGTTGCCCTCGGCACCCTCGCGGGCATGAAAAAAGGGATTAAGTCCAGTGTATTAAATCACTTACTCGATTCTTTAATGGCGATCCCTACCTTGCTTGTTGCAATTATCATTGTGGCAATATTAGGCACTGGTCTGTGGAATAGTATGTGGGCTATTATATTAGTGCTCATTCCCCAATTCGTGCATCAAACAAGAACTTTTGTGCGCGAGGAAATGAAAAAAGACTACATATTGCTCGACAAACTAGATGGAGCAAATTCTCCCAGAATATTTTGGTCTTCTATACTACCCGGCATGTTCGAACTATTGGCGGTGCAAAGTACCTTAGCTTTGTCGGTAGCAATAATTGACATTTCGGCTCTGGGCTTTTTGAATTTAGGCGCCCAAAGCCCTGTTGTCGAGTTAGGTGCAAGTTTATCGCAGAGTCTTGAGGTTGCTTATTCGGCTCCCTGGCTAGTCGCCCTCCCAGGTCTCTTTATCTCTCTAATGGTACTGTCCATAAATATTGTAGGCGAAGGCCTTCGCAGAGCGTTGCGTAATAGGTTAATACACTAATGCCACTTCTTGATATTAAGAACCTGACCGTTGAAATAGACACGGGATCCGAGTTTGTAAAAGCCTTAGACAAAGTTAGTTTAACTGTTGAAAGCGGAGAAATTAGAGCTTTAGTCGGCGAGTCCGGTTCAGGCAAAAGCTTAATCGTAAGTGCGATTATTGGCGCAGTGCCTGACCATTGGATCATCACTGCTGATCGCTTAACCTGGAAGGGTAAAAACTTATTAGCCATGTCGAACGAGCAACGCCGGATTATTATGCGTCGAGAAATTGCTGTGGTTTTCCAGGATCCAACATCATCCCTTGATCCTTCTGCAACACTTAGAGCGCAATTGGAAGAAAGTATACCGGAAGAATTCCTCGACAAAGGTATGTTTTGGCAACGTAACAAACAACGTAAAGAAATTGCTATCGGCTTGATGCACAAGGTTGGGATTAAAAACCACGAGGCATGCCTGCGACGTTATCCGCATGAAATAGCGACCGATATTGCACAAAAATTCATGATTGCTATGGCATTGGTGTCGGAACCTGAACTGCTGATTGCCGATGATTCCACTCGAAGCATGGAAAGCACCACCAAAAACCAAATTTTACGCTTATTGTCAGGTTTAAATGAAACTAAAAACCTCTCAATTTTGTTTGTCAGTCACGACTTACTGGCTATTTCTAGCATGGCTCACACGATGACAGTATTGTATTGTGGACAAACAGTAGAATCCGGTACGGTCCAAGATTTGCACAACCGACCACTACATCCTTACACCAAAGCACTGTTGGATAGCGCGCCTAGTTTTCAAATAAACTTACCTCCTAAATCGCATTTAGTCTCGTTACAAGGCACTATTCCAACATTAAAGCATTTACCCATTGGATGTCGTTTGGGTCCTCGCTGCCCAAACGCTCGCAAAGAGTGTGTCAAAGTTCCCGAACAAAAAGTGGTGCATCAGCATTCATATAGCTGTCACTTTCCGCTTCATTTACCAATAGATGGGCAATTGGAAAAAAACAAATGATCCCTGTATTAGAGGTAAAAAATTTAGTTTATACCCACAGGGCTAAGCGCTCTATTTTTAAACCTATTGACGAATTTATTCTAGGGCCTATCGACTTTGTTCTCAATGCCGGTGAAACCTTGGCAATTACAGGTCATAACGGATCAGGAAAAACACTGTTAGCGAAGTCACTGGTAGGTGCAATTACGCCACAACAAGGCAGTATATTACTGGAAGGAAAAGAAGCTAAGCAGAGCGATAAGAAAACCCGAAATCACGATGTTCGACTCATATTACAGCACAGTAAATATTGCCTAAACCCGGCAATAACTGTCGGCTCTATTCTGAATCAAACATTACGCTTAAACGCTGAACTTAACGAAAAAGACCGCAAAGCTAAAATAGAACAAACATTGGTCAGAGTCGGTTTGTTACGAGAGCACTATTATTTTTACAAACACATGTTGTCTGATGGTCAGCAGCAGCGAGTATCACTCGCCAGAGCAATGATACTCGACCCCAAGGTAATTGTTGCAGATGAGCCATTTGCCGCCTTAGATCCCTCTGTACGCTCACAAACCGTGAACCTGATACTCGACATTCAACAAGAACTCGGTATGGCGTTTGTGTTTATTTCACAAAACCTTGGTATTGTTCGTCATATAAGCGACAAAGTGATGATAATGGATAAAGGGAAAGTGATTGAGGCAGGTTCTAGCCAAGTGGTGTTTAATGACCCTCAACATGAACTCACCAAGAAGTTGATTCATTCGCATTTTAGTTTGGTCGATAAGCATTTTGAGCAGTTTTAAACACGATAATCTATAGATATGCCAGAATTTACCAAAGCCTTTCATAGTAAAACGCCAAAAAGAGATTGTTCTGAGCAAGCTTTCCATATTAACGTGATTGGGGTCTGCAGAATCGAGAGCTTGAATATGTGACGGTTAAATTACCAGAGCTACCAATGTTTTTTGCCTGCCTCAACATCGATTATTGAGTAAACGCCTATGACTAATTTTAAGTGCTTGGAATTATATTTCGTTAATATATTTAAATCTCCACACAAACTAGCTAATTGACACTCTAGTCTTAAGAATTTTACTCGGTGGAGCTATTATCAACCACTACAATAGCACTAAAATCAAGCGTAATATCGGTCAATCGCTTGTCAGGAAAATGGGTCAAAGCTACCATCCCGTCGGCATTAGTGAAAGCGTTCCGCCTTAATTGCACTGAGAATACATTTACATCTGAATGCTTGAGCACGCCAGTTATACTAAACGCGCTGTGTTCCCAAGTTGTTTGTAGTCCATAGGCATTTGTTCTATTTTGAATATTTCGATTGTATGTGAACTTGCTAGATATATTTTCAAAAGGAAATCAACTTGCATCAAAGCAGACATCATTTAACTCAAGGTTTTCTTAAAAAGAATAGGCCGCATTAAATTTAGTTAAGATAAGCTCTATCGGCTTTTGAAAGGAATGACTACCAGACCTTAATTCTTCGACAAAAAATAGGTTTTGTCCACAAAGTCACTCTAGCATTAATTCGGGCCTGATAGTTTTCTCTAACCTCGGCTTAGAAATTAGTCCCCAGGATAAGTCTATTAAACAATAAACTATCCTAGCCGACCAGCGCCAACAATATCCCAGCAGCAACGGCTGAACCGAGCACTCCAGCAACATTCGGCCCCATGGCATGCATTAGCAGGAAGTTATGTGGATTGGATTCAAGCCCTACTTTATTCACAACACGCGCGGCCATAGGCACAGCAGAAACACCCGCAGCACCGATGAGTGGATTAATATTGTCTTTGCTGAACTTATTCATCAACTTAGCCATTAACACACCCGTTGCCGTTCCAATTGAGAATGCAACTGCGCCTAATGCCAAAATACCCAGCGTTTCAGCCGTCAAGAATTTGTCGGCACTGAGTTTTGAACCAACACCCAAACCAAGGAAGATAGTCACTATATTAATAAGTTCATTTTGAGCCGTGTAGCTTAGACGGTCAACTACGCCGCATTCTTTGAGCAAGTTACCAAAGCAAAACATGCCGACTAGCGGAGTCGCTGCAGGCAGAAATATTAATGTTAAGACTAAGACAGCTAAAGGAAATAGTATTTTTTCTTTCTTTGACACTACTCTCAGCTGTGCCATAGGTAACTTGCGTTCTTCAGGCGTTGTTAAGGCTCTCATAATGGGCGGTTGGATGATTGGTACCAATGCCATATACGAATATGCAGCAACGGCAATAGCACCCAGCAACTCAGGCGCTAACTTAGATGCCAAAAATATAGCCGTCGGCCCGTCGGCGCCACCAATAATGGCAATTGCGGATGCATCCTGCATCGTAAATTCAAACCAAGGCAAGCCATTTAACAGGATCGCACCAAACAAAGTTGCAAATATGCCGAATTGAGCCGCTGCGCCTAGTAATAACATGCGAGGGTTCGCAATCAGTGCGCTAAAATCAGTCATAGCGCCAACCCCCATAAAAATGAGCAATGGAAAAACACCAGTATCAACACCAATGTAATAGATATAATGTAACAAGCCACCAGCTTCACTAAAGCCCGCTAACGGGATATTGGTAAGTAACGCACCAAACCCTATAGGTATCAGTAAAAGCGGCTCAAACTTGCGTACAATAGCTAAATAGAGCAAACCAAAACCAACGAGCATCATCACTATTTGGCCTGGTTCAAAATGCGGGATTGAGGTACTTTCCCAAAGCATTAATAACTTTTCCATGAGTCTACCCGATAACCATCATTGTTTGGCCTGCCTGAACGCCGTCGCCTTCTTTGGCTATCACCTGGCGAACAACACCAGATAACGCACTTCGCACTTCTGTTTCCATTTTCATAGCTTCCAGAATGACAATGACATCGCCTTCGTTAACTTGTTGACCTTGTGCGACAACAATTTTTAAGATGTTGCCTGACAACGGTGCTGCAATATCAGTTCCCTCACCCACTGGTGCTGGAGTCGATGTTGGAATACTTGATGCAGCTGATATTTGGCTTACTTCACCATTATCAGCAACTTCAACATGATAAACCTGACCTTCAACACGTACTTTGTAAACTGCAGCGTCTCCCATTAATGGTTCAGCACTAGTTGCATCAACAACTGCTATTTCGCCTGATGGAGCAGGTTCAAATGCACTAGGATTGTCTCGGTTTTCTATGAACTTTAGGCCAACTTGCGGAAATAAGGCATAAGTTAGAACGTCATCGATTTTATCTTTCGCAATACGCAATGACTTTTGCTCAATCAGCGCATCGAGTTCTTCTTCTAACTTGGCTAGTTCCGGAGCAATCACATCCGCAGGACGACAGGTGATCGCTTGCGATCCTTCAAGTACGCGAGTCTGAAGTTCTTTGTTAACTGGAGCTGCTGTGGCGCCATATTCCCCTTTAAGCACACCTGCGGTTTCCTTGGTGATACTCTTGTAACGTTCCCCCGTTAATACATTCAACACTGCTTGCGTTCCGACGATTTGCGATGTAGGTGTCACTAGAGGAATAAAACCAAGGTCTTCACGCACTCGAGGTATTTCGAGTAATACTTCGTCAAATTTGTCTTCTGCACCCTGCTCTCTCAATTGGCTTTCCATGTTGGTCAGCATGCCACCTGGTACTTGCGCGATGAGTATTCTTGCATCGACGCCTTTTAAAGAACCTTCAAATTGTGCATATTTTTTGCGTACTTCACGGAAGTAAGCTGCAATTTCAGCAAGCTTTCCAATATCGAGGCCTGTATCGCGAGCCGTACCTTCAACAATGGACACCATCGTTTCAGTTGCAGTGTGACCGTAAGTCATGCTCATTGACGAAACCGCGGTATCCAACATATCAATACCAGCATCAACTGCCTTTTGATAAGTTGCTGTACTTAAACCTGTGGTCGCATGGCATTGCATAGCAATGGGAACATTAACCGTCTCTTTTAATCCCGTGATAAGTGCTTCGCAATCATAGGGTTTGAGCAAACCCGCCATATCTTTAATACAAATCGAGTGCACCCCCATATCTTCTAGGCGTTTTGCCATATCCAGCCACAACGTTAAATTATGCACAGGACTCACTGTATAAGAAATAGTGCCTTGCGCATGCGCACCTACTTTAATTGCCGACTTAACCGCTGTTTCTAGGTTACGAACATCATTCATCGCGTCAAAAATGCGGAACACATCAACGCCATTGGCATGAGCTCGTTCAACGAACTTTTCAACAACGTCGTCTGCATAGTGGCGGTAACCCAATAAATTCTGACCGCGCAATAACATTTGTTGTTTGGTTTTTGGCATTGCAGCTTTGATTGCTCTAATGCGTTCCCAAGGGTCTTCACCCAAGTAGCGAATACAAGAGTCAAAAGTAGCTCCGCCCCAAGATTCAACAGACCAATAGCCTACATCATCTAGTTTAGCTGCTATCGGGAGCATATCTTCCAAACGCATGCGAGTTGCAAGTAAAGACTGATGCGCATCACGCAAGACCAGTTCGGTGATCTTTAATGGATTGGTCATACTTTGTTCCCTATGATTTTAAAGTTGTGTGTCTGTGTGTATGCACTGCTGCAGTTATGGCTGCGGCGACTTGAGGGCTCACTGACGTAGGTGATTTTTTATTATTAGTTTGTACTCCTCGATTTTGCGCAGCATAAGGAATAACATCATCAGAGGGAAATTTGCGACAAAACCACGCAATTGCTTGAATACCGCCGATAAGAAGTATTAAAAATGCAAACACGACTGACATACCAACGGCGAGTAATATGCCTGCTTCGATTAGTTGGTCGTTCATTTGTGTTGACATAATGGTCCCTTAAAAAGTACTTCAAAAAATCTGGTGTGGATAAATAGCACGAGGTGAAAAAAATTACAATGGAAAACTGGATAGTAAATGCATAGGAATAAGAACTTTATGCACTATCGATGTTGATTTATCAATTTTTATTCATTATTTACGAATTTATAACATCTCATCTATAACGACGGACTTACTTCCAACAACACCTTTTAATATATTGATGCGACAAATTTGCTATCCATTGATGATGGCAACGTTTTGTAGTGCACAATATATCATGCCTACTGTTTGGAGGGCGCAGAAATGACTTATGAATAAAGGTGCAACCGGCCTTTTAAATTCACTTATTTTAAAGCAAAAAAAAGCCCTAGTAAAAACTAAGGCTTCTCTTAAGCCCCTAAGAGCTATTGTATGGTGCGCATGGAAGGATTCGAACCTCCGACCGCCTGGTTCGTAGCCAGGTACTCTATCCAGCTGAGCTACATGCGCAAAATCTTCTTCTTACTAACCTCTGCTACTCCGATTGTGCATTAAAGCCTAACCGTCATAACCTCACATTTAACCCATTTTAAAATGGCGGAGAAGGAGGGATTCGAACCCTCGATAGAGCTATAAACTCTATACTCCCTTAGCAGGGGAGCGCCTTCAGCCACTCGGCCACCTCTCCTAAATGTGGGGCAGGAGTTTACTATCTAAGTAATATAAGTCAATGCTTTTTTAGCAACTTATTCTCCGCTTTTGATCGTTTGTTAGTTTTTTAACCAACACGCTCTATTTTCAACCTGTAAAAAGCAAAAAACTCAGAATGACCTGAGTTTTCCTGTGCCAATAATTTGATGGCACTTACGAGAATGCGAAAACTAACCTTCGTCTTCAACGGCAGATTCGTTACCCTTTTCTGCCTGTATTCTCATATAAATCTCTTCCCTATGAACTGAAACTTCCTTCGGTGCGTTAACACCTATTCGCACTTGATTTCCTTTAACGCCTAAAACGGTCACTGTGACATTATCACCTACCATTAAAGTTTCCCCTACGCGTCTAGTCAAGATAAGCATGGTCTAGCTCCTTTTTGTTTTGATCCAGTTAATAGTCCTGAATCTGAGGTCAGATACCACGTGCATACGATGATGACTATCAACTGGATTAAATATACTTCAATTAGTCAATTTTATCCAAGAAAAAACTGCACTATTCGCTTATTTGTTGAGCAATTTGTTAATTATATTAACAAATTCTACTTATTTATCTCGTCAAGTTGTCCTGAACACATTAAACGCTCTTTTCAAGCCAACTTTTTACTGACGCTAGCGCTTGCTCAAGGTTTTCTGGTTGAGTCCCTCCCGCCTGGGCCATATCAGGTCTACCACCACCTTTTCCACCAACTTGGCTTGCCATGTAATTTACAAGATCTCCTGCTTTAAATTTTCCAACGAGATCTTTAGTCACGCCTGCAATTAAATTAACTTTGCCGTCACTGGCTAAGCCTAAGGCAATAACACCGGACTGGAGTTGATTTTTAAGGTCATCCATTACTCCTCTCAAGGCATTGGCTTCAATACCCTGCATATTGGCGACTAGAAGCTTGACACCATGCACATCAATCACATTAGACATGATGTCTTTGCTTTTCTGACCCGCTATTGACTGTCTGAGTTGATTAAGCTCCTTTTCAAGTTGTTTAACTTGCTGTAAACCAATTGATACTTTTTCAACAACATGGGTTTTATCTGACTTTAGCAAACTAGCAATAGCATGAAGTTTTTCAGATTCATCATTAACAAAGTCCTGTGCCGTTTGTCCACTTGTTGCTTCTATGCGACGAACCCCAGATGCAATACCGCCTTCAGACGTTATTTTTAATAAGCCAATATCGCCTGTACGAGAAACATGAGTGCCACCGCAAAGCTCAGTCGAAAATTCACCCATTTTTACCACGCGAACTTTTTCATCGTATTTTTCGCCAAACAGCGCCATTGCGCCCGACGCTTTCGCATCATCGAGATCCATTAATTGAGTGCTTAACGCATTGTTCAGACGAATTTCAGCATTGACTAGGTTTTCAATTTCAGTCAGCTGTTGGGCAGAAATAGATTGAAAATGTGAAAAATCGAAACGTAGTTTCTCTGCATCGACTAAAGAACCCTTCTGCGCAACGTGGTCGCCTAATAGTTGACGCAAGGCCGCATGTAATAAATGCGTAGCGCTGTGATTCGCTTTAATACGATCGCGTCGTGCTCGGTCTACCACAAGCTCAACTTTATCACCGACTTTAATAACGCCTTCAATTTTTACTTTGTGCGCAAAGGCTTGGCCCAATTTAACCGTATCAATAACTTGCGCTTTACCGTTACTCGATGAAATTAAACCTGTATCGCCTACCTGACCTCCCGATTCTGCATAAAAAGGGGTTTCTTGTAGTAATATGAATGCTTCGTTACTAGCCTCGGCAACGGCAGCATTATCAATGATAATATCCAAAACAATAGATGAACCACTGACTTCGCTATAACCGGTAAATTCAGTTTTATGTCCGACACTCAATACATTCGCATAGTCTGCACCGAATTTACTCGCCGACTGTGATTGTGATTTTTGTTGTGCCATAGCCGCTTCAAATCCGGCCTCATCGATGGTTAAGCCTTGTTCGCGCGCAACATCATTCGTTAAATCGGCAGGAAAACCATAGGTGTCATACAGTTTAAATACGAGTTCTCCTGGGACTTGTAAACCTGACAATTGAGCCAGTGCGTCATTTAAAATAGCCATACCGCGTTCAAGGGTTTTTGAGAACTGTTCTTCTTCTACTTTTAGTACTTTTTCAACAACGGCTTGCTGTTGTTTGAGTTCAGGGTAGGCATCTCCCATTTCTGCTACTAAGGTTTTGACTAACTTGTAGAAGAAAATATCATCTGCGCCCATTTTATAGCCGTGACGAACAGCACGACGAATAATGCGACGCAGAACATAGCCGCGCCCCTCATTCGAGGGCATTACACCATCACAAATTAAGAAACTGCATGACCGAATGTGGTCGGCGATAACGCGCAGTGATTTATTTTCTAAATCTTGTGTACCAACAATTTCTGCAGCGGCTGCAATTAAACTTTGAAATAAATCAATTTCATAATTGCTGTGTACACCTTGAAGTATGGCCGAAATTCGTTCTAGGCCCATCCCTGTATCGATCGAAGGTTTGGGCAATGGCAACATATCACCATTTTGCTGACGATTGAACTGCATGAAAACTAAGTTCCAAATCTCAATAAAACGGTCACCATCTTCTTCTGGTGAACCTGGAGGTCCGCCCCAAATATGTTCACCGTGATCATAAAAAATTTCAGAACAAGGACCACAGGGCCCTGTATCGCCCATTGACCAAAAGTTATCAGACGTGGCAATTCGAATGATACGCTCAGCAGGGATACCTATTTTTTGTTCCCAAATGTCGAAGGCTTCATCATCTTCGTGATAGATCGTTACTAGTAACTTGTCTTTGTCGAGCCCGAGTTCACCCGTTAAGAATTGCCATGCAAATTTAATAGCATCTTCTTTAAAATAGTCACCGAAACTAAAATTTCCTAACATTTCAAAGAATGTATGATGCCTCGCGGTGTAACCAACGTTTTCTAAATCATTATGTTTACCGCCAGCGCGAACGCATCGTTGCGATGAAACTGCACGGGTATAGTTGCGTTGTTCAGCACCTAAAAAAACGTCTTTAAACTGATTCATTCCGGCGTTCGTGAACAGCAACGTGGGGTCGTCATGCGGAACAAGCGATGAACTTGAGACAAGGTGATGTTGATGTTGCTGAAAATATTCAAAGAAAGTGCGTCGTAAATCGGCTGTAGAGCGTACCATTAATGTTCCTAAATCGTTCTGTGTGGGAAAGGTGTTGAAACAGCTTTTATATTGTTTTCAGGTGTCTTCAAGCAGTCGTTTTATGCATCTTTATAGCCATTACGATTATGCACAACTGTTAATTATAAACAATTAGCTTTTCACAAATAGTGTTCGAAGTTGTCATGTCAACGTGTACTGAAAATAAATATAAATCGCTATTTTTATATAAGTAGAACATATCATGTTAATGAGCAGTTTGTTAAGCCTCTTAAGCGCCCTATTTACCTAAATTTTCACTCAAATGCGTATTTAATTTGTTCTTGAGTAAAACCTCGGTATTGCAAAAAGCGCATTTGCTTTTGTTTATGAGTCCAATCTTCAGGCAACTCATCGCCAAATCGTTTCACTCTGACTGCTTTCGAGGACTCGAACCAATCAAAACTATCATCCTTTGTTAGTGCTCTCACCAGCTGAACATCAATATCATGATTGTGTAATGTGCGTTCAATAAATACAGGTCCCTTACCCTTTCGATAAGCCCCTCGAACAACAGCCTCGGCATACCGAACATCACTTTGAATATCTTTTTTGGCAAACTGTGCAATGGTGTCGTCAATTAAGTCTCTATCCAATTCCAAATCCGCTAGCTTTTTACGTAGTTCTGTTTGACTATGCTCTCGACGAGACAATAGTCGAGTTAATTTGTGTCTAATGATCTTTGCATCGTTATCTGACATAGTGACTAACATACTTCCTAATAAGTAAATTTATAATATGGCGTTAAGCTGGCAACCCATTCTCAGTGTAGATGATATAACTCAAGAACAATGGCAACAACTATCCGATCATGATACCCAATATTCAACCCCTTTTTTAAGCTATGTTTTCCTTAAAGGACTAGAAGTTTCTGAATGTGTGAATGGAGAAACGGGCTGGCACAGCTACCATGTCGGAATTTACGATCACCCAGAACAAAATGGTATCGAAGGCGACGTCGAAAAACAAGATGTGATTGAAGCTGGTCAGGATGCAATTAAGGTCTTACAGGGCCGAACTGAAGCCGTAAAAGATGCAATTGAACTCATACCGAATTCAGTTGAAGGCAGCGGTCCGATCAAAAAACTCATTGGCTTTATTCCCTGCTACTTAAAAACTCATTCCTACGGTGAATATATCTTTGATCACGCTTGGGCTAATGCATATCAGCATCATCAGATCCCTTATTATCCAAAGCTGGTTGCATGTATTCCTTTTACACCGGTAACTGGCAGCCGCATGCTTGTTGATACTAAGTGCGACTATTCATTTACAGCCATAACTGAATTTATTATTGCAAACACAGACAATATTTTGAGTGAAGCGCGCGCTTCATCTTTTCATTATTTATTTTTGCCTGAGTACCAAAGTAATCAGCTAGCGCAGGACAAAATATTACAGCGCCTTAGTGTTCAATTTGTTTGGCATAATAGAGGATATAATAATTTTGATGACTTCATGCAGCAAATGACGTCGAGAAAACGTCGTTCTATTCGCAAAGAAAGAGCATCAGCGCTGTGCATATCAGAGACAGACAAGCTTGTTATTAAAAGATTAACTGGAGAGATGTTAACTCAGGAAGTGTTAGATGATTTTTATTTGTGTTACCAACAAACCTACCTGAAACGAAGTGGACACAACGGCTATTTAACCAGCGAGTTTTTTGATTATCTGCAAAACAATATGCAAAATAATATAATGATTGTTATGGCTTATCGTGCAGAGCAATGTATTGCTGCAGCCCTATTTTTCTATAATGACCAGCAATTGTTCGGACGCTATTGGGGCGCTCTGCAAGAAGTATCGGGCCTACACTTTGAATGTTGCTACTATCAGGGAATAGAGTTCGCAATAGAAAATCAGTTACGTCAGTTTAACCCGGGCACACAAGGCGAACATAAAATATTAAGGGGCTTTGAACCCACTTTTTGCTATTCAAACCATTATTTACAACACCCCGGCTTTCAAGCTGCCGTGCGTGATTTCTTGCAACGCGAAAAAAT
>JBLHOI010000011.1:0-14650 GCA_047621375.1 Glaciecola sp. | reverse complement strand
AACGATGCAGCACTATCATTTGTAATTACTTAATAATGCAATCGCGATAATCATCTGAATTTTTACCATTCGTTAGCGTTCAATAACGAAAACCGGCCTTGCTCTATTTTTACCCCTTATTTTGCGGATTCAAAGTGTATCGGGAAAGCGGCACAAATCAACTGTTAATGTCCCATTATTAGTAATCTTCATATTATCGTCATAAATTAAATTTATTAATAATATGGATTCAGGTAACGTAAATTTAGTTGAATTTATGGCGTGTAGTTTGACTATAATCAACCTTAGCATCTTTATTTTAGCTTAAATAAGTGCTAGTTTTGCGCGTAGTTTGTCATGAATTATTACAAACAAAACTGAAAATAAAAAAACCACACAGGATTTGTGCCATGTTTGATTTTACTCAAGAAGATATGACGAAGTACCTCGACGATTACATGCTTCCCTTTGCAATAAACCTTGCCATGGCAATTGTTATATATGTCATCGGTAAGGTCGTTGTTAAAATATTGGTTTCTGCTTTTGGAAAATTATTGGCAAAATCGAAATATGATGAAATGTTGATTAATTTCCTCAAATCAATAGTCAATGCGGTATTAATGTTATTTGTTATAATCGCTGCCCTTAATGAGTTAGGTATCAATACAACATCATTAGCGGCTATTTTGGCTGCTGCTGGTTTAGCTATTGGTCTATCATTACAAAGCTCACTACAGAACTTCGCTGCTGGTGTTATGTTATTGGTTTTCAGGCCTTTCAAAAAGGGTGATTTTGTGGATGCTGGTGGTGTTGCAGGTTCAATAAAAAGTATTGGCGTTTTCTCTACCATTATGAATACGCCTGACAATAAAGAAATTATTGTTCCAAACGGTAATATTTACGGTGGTAACATTATCAACTTCTCAGCAAAAGATACTCGTCGAGTAGACATGACGTTTGGCATTGGTTATGGCGACGATTTATTGTTAGCCAAAAAGTTGTTAGAAGAAATGGTTGCAGCAGATGAACGTATTCTGGCCGAACCTGCAGCTTTAGTTGCTGTCTCTGAACTTGGCGATAGCAGTGTTAACTTTGTCGTGCGTCCTTGGGTCAACTCTGCAGATTATTGGAGTGTTATGTTTGACTTCACAGAAAAGGTTAAATTACGCTTTGATTCCGAAGGTATCTCAATTCCATTTCCACAAATGGATGTGCATTTACACAAATAAAACTAGTTTTAGGCCAATATTTACAAAAAGCCTATCGGCGTAATTGAACTACACCCCAAAAGTTAAATAGAACTTTCGGGGTGTAGTTTTTCTATCACTTTTGACAGTCGGGTCGGTTTGGAGCGATGTTATAAGTGGCTAAAGCGACCTGCATTTTTGCCCGTAAATCTCCGATCCTAGTTTCTGGTGAAGGGTGAGTGGAAAAGAATTCTGGTTGTGAATTCCTTCCACTGGCTTTCGCCATATTTTTCCACAATTCAACAGACTCCTGCGGGTTAAACCCTGCCTTCGCCATTAAGTCGAGGCCGATTTCGTCGGCCTCACTCTCGTGCGTGCGTCCGAATGGCATGATAAGCCCATATTGGAAACCGAGTCCTAGACCTGTCATAACTAGCTGACTATTGGCTACTTGGTTGGTTTGTAAAGCAACATTGACGGCTTCTTGTCCAATCCCAATTAAGGTACTTTGCGAGACGCGCTCATTACCATGATGAGCAATAACATGTCCTACTTCATGGCCAATAACCGCGGCAACCTGATGCTGATTAACGGCAACGCCTAACAAGCCTGTGTAGACACCAATTTTGCCGCCGGGTAGAGCGAATGCATTCACTTGGGGGTCGTCAAAGATAACTACCTCCCATTCGCCGGCGAATACAGCTTTGGGTACATGCTTTGTAATACTATCCGCAATACACTGCAGGTAATCATTCTGAACTGGCTTATTTGAAATTTTGATATTTTCTTTCATGCTGGAAAAAGCCTGAACACCCATTTCATTCAACTGCGATTCAGGAAATAACAGGACTTGACTGCGGCCAGTTGGCGAAGTTGCACAAGAAGCGATAGTCAGTGTGGCAGCGACAATAAATGTTGCTAATGCAATGCGTTTTAAGGTGAAGTTCATTATATTTCCTTGTCAAAAAAATACCTCCAAAAGGAGGTATTCAATAAAATATATACAATTATCTTTGTCCGCTATTATAACCCAGCAGCGTGCTTAAGGTCATCGGCTTTATCTGTTTTTTCCCATGGAAACTCTTCACGTCCAAAGTGACCATAAGCTGCAGTTGTTTTGTAGATAGGTCGTTCTAGATCTAGCATCTTAATCAGTCCGTATGGGCGCAAGTCAAAATGATCTCTTACTAAGGCGGTCAGCATTTCGTCCGATACTTTACCTGTGCCAAAGGTTTCGACGTTTATAGACGTTGGTTCAGCAACACCGATAGCATAAGAAATCTGAATTTCACAACGGTCCGCTAACCCTGCAGCAACCATATTTTTAGCAACGTATCTGCCTGCATATGCTGCAGAACGATCAACTTTTGATGGATCCTTACCAGAGAATGCACCGCCACCATGACGCGCCATGCCGCCGTAGGTATCGACGATGATTTTGCGACCTGTTAAGCCACAATCGCCCATTGGGCCGCCAATAACAAAACGTCCTGTTGGATTAATATGAAACTTGGTTTTATTCGACAACCACTGTGCCGGTAACACAGGTTTAATAATTTCTTCCATCACCGCTTCACGAAGCTCGTCAGTTGAAATTGAATCACAATGCTGAGTTGAAAGCACTACTGCATCGATACCTATCGGTTTATTATTCTCATAAATAAAAGTTACTTGGCTTTTCGCATCGGGTCTTAGCCAATTTAACTTACCGCTTTTACGCACTTCAGCTTGTTTTTGAACAAGACGATGAGCAAAAGTAATCGGAGCTGGCATTAATACTTCAGTCTCGTTACTTGCATAACCAAACATTAGACCTTGATCTCCAGCGCCTTGTTCCTCGGGCGAATCACGGTCCACACCCTGATTAATATCGTTAGACTGTTTACCTATCGCATTCAAAACAGCACACGAATTACCATCAAACCCAATATCAGAGTGAGTGTAACCAATTTCATTCACCGTTTTACGGACTAATTCTTCAATATCAACCCAAGCATTAGTATTGATCTCACCGCCTACTAGCACCATACCCGTCTTAACGAAGGTCTCGCAAGCGACTCGTGCTTTAGGGTCGATTTCTAAGATGGCATCGAGAACGGCATCTGAGATCTGGTCTGCAATTTTATCTGGATGACCTTCAGATACGGATTCTGATGTAAATAAATGACTTGCCATTGATTATCCTATATTCGTTTCAGTACAGACATTGTTGAGATCTATACTTTAATTCTAGTCAAGCGCAAACAACTGATGCGTTAAAATTCCTCGCGCCGTTAATAATAGGTAGCGCTCTTGGCTAATTATCGGCAATAAACAAGATATCAGTGTTTTTTCGCTAAAAAGTGCAATTATTCCGATTTATAAAAGGTAAATATTAGCAGTAAATTAACGTTCGCAAATTCTTAAGTGCATTGTAGAGTAAATTTACAATTTTACCAATATTTACTTCTAGACGTCTAAAAGTCTACCATCCTTACGGCTAGCCTAAGCTTTTAGTGCAATTTTGATTTTACAAAACGGGATTTAGTTGAAAAAATGCAGACAAAAACGCCGAATAATGATTGAACAAAGTGGACTACTGTAAGAGAATACGCGGTCTATTTTGAGAATGGCTTCTTTTAGAGGAGTTAGTCTTATATGCAATAAGTAATCGAAGTTTCAAGGAGAGCTCATGCCATCACGTCGTCATTTAGCCAACGCCATCCGAGCGTTAAGTATGGACGCTGTTCAAAAAGCAAAGTCAGGTCACCCTGGCGCACCAATGGGAATGGCAGATATTGCTCAAGTATTGTGGACAGACTTCTTGTCGCACAACCCACAAAACCCAAATTGGGCAAACAGGGACCGTTTTGTGTTATCGAACGGACATGGCTCAATGTTACTTTATTCACTATTGCACCTCTCAGGCTACGAATTACCTATTGAAGAGTTAACGCAATTTCGTCAACTGCATTCTAAAACACCAGGGCATCCAGAATATGGTTATGCACCGGGCGTCGAAACAACGACTGGGCCATTGGGCCAGGGTCTTACTAATGCTGTTGGTATGGCCATTGCGGAAAAAGTGTTAGGCGCACAATTCAACCGTGACAAGTTTGCTATTGTTGATCACCAAACGTATACGTTCTTGGGTGATGGTTGCCTAATGGAGGGTATCTCCCACGAAGCTTCCTCACTTGCTGGTACATTAGGTTTGGGCAAATTAGTTGCATTTTGGGATGATAATGGAATTTCTATCGACGGTGAAGTCGAGGGCTGGTTCAGTGACGATACGCCGAAACGATTTGAGGCCTACGGCTGGCAAGTGATCAGTGACGTTGATGGGCATGATCCTGAGCAAATCAGTGCGGCTATCGAGCAAGCTAAAGCAGATACTGCTCGTCCAACCTTAATTTGCTGTAAAACAGTCATTGGTTTTGGTTCACCTAACAAGCAAGGCAAAGAAGATTGCCATGGCGCGCCACTGGGTGACGCTGAAATTGAGTTAGTTAGAAAAGAATTAAACTGGCCATACGCTGCATTTGAAATTCCTGCTGACGTTTACGCTGGTTGGGATGCGAAAACAAAAGGTGCATCAGATGAAGCTAATTGGGAATCGCTGTTCGCTGACTACCAGCAAGCTTATCCTGAGTTAGCCCAAGAGTTTATGCGCAGAAAAAATAATACGTTGCCTGAATCTTGGGCACATCAGAGCGCTAAGTATATTCGTGGTTTGCAAGACAATCCTGAAAATATAGCAACGCGAAAAGCGTCGCAAAACGCATTAAATGCGTTTGGTCCATTGTTACCCGAGTTATTAGGTGGCTCTGCAGATCTTGCTGGCTCTAACTTAACAATTTGGTCTGGTAGTAAAGGCGTTAGCAAAGACGACGCATCAGGTAACTATCTATATTATGGCGTACGTGAATTTGGTATGTCGGCAATGATGAACGGTATTACTTTGTATGGCGGCTTCAAAGCTTACGGCGCAACATTCTTAATGTTTATGGAGTACGCTCGTAATGCGGTCAGAATGGCAGCGCTTATGAAGCAACCATGCATATTTGTATACACCCACGATTCAATTGGATTGGGTGAAGACGGGCCAACGCACCAGCCGGTAGAGCAAGTGGTTTCATTGCGCGCAACACCTAATTTAGATAACTGGCGTCCATGCGATCAAGTTGAATCTGCTATTGCTTGGAAAGCAGCAATTGAGAGAACAGATGGTCCAACAACGTTAATCTTTACTCGCCAAGGGTTGCCGCAGCAAAGCCGAAATGCCCAACAACTGTCTGATGTAGAACGTGGTGGCTATGTATTAGTTGATAGCGATGTTGTGCCTGAAATAATATTGATTGCAACAGGTTCCGAGGTGCATCTAGCGGTTGAGGCTGCAACGAAACTTAACGCCGAAGGCACGCCAACACGAGTTGTTTCAATGCCATGCACTGACTTATTTGACCGTCAATCTGCTGAATATAAAGAAACAGTGTTGCCTCGTACAGTAACTAAACGAGTGGCTGTCGAAGCACTTGCAAAAGATACTTGGTACAAGTATGTAGGCTTAGATGGTGCTGTCGTCGGCATGGATGGTTTTGGTGAATCGGCACCCGCAAGTGACTTATTCTCTTACTTTAATATTACAACAGACGCAGTTTATAACGTCGCAAAAGGACTGAAGTAAGGTTTGAGAACCACGTTTAATTTGTTTCAACCTGTGAGCGCAGCGTAATGCTGCGCGTCGCTATAAATGGTTTCGGTCGTATTGGTCGAAATGTCTTGCGTGCACTCTATGAGTCCGGACGTAATGACCAAATTCAAGTTGTCGCCATTAATGAAATAGCGTCGCCAGAAGGCGTAGCGCATTTGTTAAAATACGATACCGCACACGGTCGCTTCAAAGGTACGGTAGATTATACTGACAAATGCTTAATTGTTCAGGGCGACAAAATTCCTCTCTTCCACGAAAATCACATCGATGATCTTCCCTGGTCAAAAGTTAATGTAGATATTGTATTGGAATGTACGGGGGTGTTTAGTTCCAGAGAGTCGGCTCAGCAACATATTAAAAATGGGGCAAGAAAAGTCTTATTTTCACAACCTTGTGGACAAGATATGGACGCAACTATTGTGTTTGGTATTAATCATACAAGCTTAAAATCAAGCGATGTGATTGTGTCGAATGGTTCATGCACCACTAATTGCATTGTGCCTATTATTCAGGTGCTTGACGACGCTTTTGGTGTTGAAAGTGGCACCATTACTACAATCCATTCATCTATGAATGATCAACCCGTCATTGATGCTTATCACCCTGATTTACGTCGTACCCGCGCTGCGAGTCACTCTATTATTCCAGTTGATACACGCTTAGCTGCTGGAATCGAGCGAATATTACCGCACTTTGCAGGTAAGTTTGAAGCAATTGCGGTGAGAGTGCCCACAATTAACGTAACTGCCATGGACTTGAGTGTCACTTTGCGTGACAAAGTAACGGTAAGTGATGTTAATGCAGCGCTTAAAAAGAGTGCGCATGGCAATCTAAAACACATCATTGACTACACTGAAGAACCACTAGTATCGATCGATTTTAATCATGACCCACACTCTTCAATTGTCGATGGAACGCAAACGAGAGTGAGTCACAAGCAGCTAGTTAAAACATTAGTTTGGTGCGACAACGAATGGGGTTTTGCAAACCGCATGCTCGACACGGCGTTATATATGCATCAGCTTAATAGTTAATTTTTAAACGTCTGAAAGGAGAATTTAATGACCATTCGTAAAATGCAAGAGTTGGACTTACAGGGGAAGCGAGTACTAATCAGACAGGACTTAAATGTACCTGTAAAAGATGGTGTTGTGACCTCTGACGCTCGAATTCGTGCTTCTCTCCCAACGATAAAATTAGCCTTGGAAAAAGGTGCAAGCCTAATGATAATGTCACACTTAGGTCGTCCTACAGAAGGTGAGTACGACCCTGCATTTTCATTACAGCCTGTAGTGGACTATTTGAACAGCGCGCTTGGTGGCGGGGTAGTCCTAGCTACTGGCTATTTGAATGGCCTTGAAACCTCATCGGCCAAAGTAACTGTTCTCGACAATGTGCGCTTTAATCCAGGTGAAAAGAAAAACGATGAGACGCTAGCGAAGCAATATGCAGCTTTATGTGATGTCTTTGTAATGGATGCTTTTGGCACGGCTCATCGAGCCCAAGCGTCAACACATGGCGTAGCTAAATTTGCTACCGAAGCTTGCGCAGGACCATTATTATCCGGAGAACTTGAAGCCTTAGGTAAAGCATTAGATAACCCCGCACGTCCATTGGTTGCTATTGTTGGTGGTTCAAAAGTATCCACCAAGCTAACCGTACTTGAATCGTTAGCGAGTAAAGTTGATCAGCTTATTGTGGGCGGCGGTATTGCCAATACATTTATTGCAGCACAAGGTCACAATGTTGGTAAGTCGTTGTTTGAAGAAAGTCTCATTCCGGAGGCCAAGCGCTTGATGCAAGCTGCCAAAGATAATAATGGGGCAATACCAGTACCAATTGATGTGGTCATCGGTACTGAGTTTTCAGAATTGACCCCAGCCACTTTAAAAGCGGTGAGTGAGATTGATGACGGTGATATGATATTTGATATTGGGCCCGAAACGGTAAAAGCTTTAGTGGCCATTATTAAGCAAGCAGGTACTATTGTGTGGAATGGTCCGGTAGGAGTATTTGAATTTGAGCAATTTGGCGAAGGGACTAAAGCATTAGCGATGGCGATTGCCCAAAGTGATGCTTTTTCGATTGCGGGTGGCGGTGACACACTTGCGGCTGTCGAAAAATACGGTATTGAGGACAGAGTGTCTTACATTTCGACCGGTGGTGGTGCATTTTTAGAATTTTTGGAAGGTAAAACGTTACCAGCGGTTGCTATTTTAGATAGAGACTAAAGCTGAACTTACTTTGCAGTAGTGTCGGTTAGACGACTCTTAAATTGCTGGATCAGGAGTGACAAGGCATATCAAATAGAGCTAACATAATATTCTGGGCGAATAGCTCGCAAATACAAAAAGGAGCGTTAGATGACAACTCAAGCACAACAAGACATGTTGGTAAAGGTAAGAGATGAAATTGGCTTTATTGCCGCTTTAGATCAAAGTGGTGGAAGCACACCTAAAGCGCTTAAACTCTACGGTGTTGACGAGGCAGCCTACACAAACGACGAAGAGATGTTCACTTGTGTACATCAAATGCGTACTCGCATAATGACCAGTCCTGTATTTACCGGAGAGCGCGTGCTAGGCGCTATCTTATTTGAGAATACATTGGATCGCGATGTTGAAGGGCTATCTAGCGCACAATATTTATGGCAACAAAAAAAGGTTGTTCCCTTCTTAAAAGTTGATAAGGGCTTAGAAGACGAAGCAAATGGCGTTCAATTAATGAAGCCAATCACAGGGTTAGACGACTTGCTCGCAAAAGCAAATGTGCAAGGCGTTTTTGGTACCAAAATGCGATCTGTTGTTAAATTAGCCAATGAAGTGGGTGTTAACGCTGTCGTTGCTCAACAGTTTGTCGTCGCTAAACAAATTTTAGCTGCCGGTTTGATACCAATCATTGAGCCTGAAGTTGATATTAACAGCTTAGAAAAAGCCGAGGCAGAAGCGTTATTAAAAGCGGCTATCCTAACTGAACTTGATGCGTTATCTAGTGAGCAACATGTAATGTTGAAACTTACCTTACCAGAGTCTGCAAACTTCTACAGGGAATGTATTGAGCATCCGAAGGTAATAAAGGTTGTTGCCCTGTCCGGTGGTTATTCGCGGGATGTAGCTAATCAAAAATTAAGTGAAAATAAAGGCATGATCGCGAGTTTCTCTCGTGCACTGACTGAAGGTGTGTCTTTTCAACAATCAGATGATGAGTTCAACGCAACTTTGAACAATGCTATTGAAGGCATTTACCAGGCATCCAATACCTAGCTTATGTAAATGTAGTTCATGCAAAGCCAGCTGACGAAAAGGGGGGCACTTCATTGAAGTGCCCCCCTTTTTAAAAGCCATCATTTATCCTAAAAGTCATCAATAACAAATTTCTTTTTTGCAAAATCGCCTTTACTTAATACGAATACTCATACCAGTTGCCTCGATATAGCGGTTTTCGCGCTGCAAATCTGCTAACAGTAACGGCGATAAATCAAACCAATTATCAGGAAAGCTAAGCGCTATTTTTTGTTCAATAATTTCTAGACCAAATTCGGGTAGTTGGCTTTCCTGGCGGTTAATATTAAGCAAAATACCCAGTCTAAGTATGACCAATAATCTCTGCACAACGGTTTCGTTGTAGTTAACAAAAGTAGGTAAATCAGCGAATTTTATTTTTTTTCGGTGGTTGCGAACTAAGGCAGCTAACAGCTTTTGTTGTTCCTGATTGAACCCAGGTAAGTCACTTTGTTCGATGATATAGCTGGAATGACGTTGTACACCCCTAGAGTTAATCTGCAGGCCGACTTCGTGTAAAAGTGCTGACCAACCCAATAAGTGACGTAAATCCCATGTTTTAATGTCCCAAACTTCTGTCGCTTGTTCATAAATTTTAATACACGTTCCCCACACTTTTTTAGCAAAAAGCGTATCTACGTCATAGCGTGTTGCTAAACTCTGTGCCGTGCGCTCTCTGATATTCTTATTGGCACCAGTGTCGTGTGCTTCATATAGCACTCCTTCGCGCAGAGCTGCACCGCTAACCGACATTGAAGTTAAATTTAAACTGCGAAAAATAGCAATCAGAATGCTCAAGCCCGCAGCAAACACAGGTTTTCTATCATCGGCTAAGCCCGGTAAGTTGAGATCTCCTGAATGGCCTACTTCACAACAAGCTTGCATTAATTCATTCAAGCCTGTCTTAGTAATGAGAATGTCATTTGTGCTTTGCGCCTGTGCAGTCAATACTGAACAAATAGATCGAATCGTGCCTGATGCACCAATATTCGTGTCCCATTTAAAACGTTTTAAATTACCGACAACTAATTCAATCTCCTGACGAGCTGCAGTTATTGCTGCTTGAAAGGCTTTTTTAGTAATAATGCCCTCAGCAAAATACCGTTGTTGATAACTAACGCAACCCATTTGTACGCTTTTGCACATGACTGGAAGTAAGTGTTCACCAACAGCAAACTCTGTTGAACCACCGCCAATATCGATAACTAAGCGGTTACCCTCAGATTGGGTGGTATTTGCAATACCAGTGTAAATTAAACGAGCTTCTTCGGGGCCTGAAATAATTTCAATCGGGTAGGGAAACACCTTTCGAGCTCTGGACAAGAATACTTTTGCATTGCGTGCCTTGCGTAAGGTATGTGTGGCTACAATTCTAACATGCGAGGGATCGAGGCCTTGCATGCTCTCTGCCATACTCTGTAAGGTTATTAGTCCGCGATCCATAGCCTCGTCAGATAGAATGTTTTTATCATTTAAGCCCTCTGCTAATCGAACTTTGTGTTTTATTTTTTGAACTGTCTGCAGCGATCCAGCAACGACTCTTGCAATAACTAAATGAAAGCTATTAGAACCGATATCTAAAGCAGCATAAAGGCTGATGTCACGAGTCTGGATATCTTCAAAAACATTTTCTAAGGTCTGCAATTAAAGCGCTTCCTTTTTTGTGAGATACTTATGTATTTCAATTTGTGAACGCAAGTGTTTGCGATTGCCACGCTTAACGTAATTATTGACTTGGTGCTCGTCGATCACTCGAGCTTTTAAGGTGTCTTTGAATTGAATATCCAATAAGTCTTCTATCATTTTGATGGCGTCAGGATCGTACACAGGGCAGCCAACTTCAACTCGATATTCCATGTTACGTGTCATCCAATCAGCCGATGAAATGTAAACCCGTTTATCGCCGCCATTCTGAAACACCATGATGCGTGGATGTTCTAAGTAGCGGTCGACGATGCTAATGACTTCAATGTTTTCGCTGAGGCCTTTGACACCGGGTATTAAGGCACACATACCGCGAATGATGGCTCTTATTTTAACGCCAGATTGACTCGCATGATATAAGTTATCGATTAGCTCTTTGTCGACTAAGTTGTTAATTTTTATAGTTATTAACCCTTCATGTCCTTCGTTAACTCGTTGAATTTCTTGTCTAATTAATGACTGTATTTTATTACGAGCGTTAATTGGTGAAAGTTGTAAGTGCTGAAACTTCATTTTTTTATATGGGTTCTGGATCATGTCAAACACTTGAATGCATTCTAAAGCAAGCTCTTGGTTGCAGGTAAATAAACTCAAGTCAGTGTATATTTTCGCCGTCTTTTCGTTGAAGTTACCTGTGCCAAAATGAGAGTAATGTTTCGTTATGCCGCGTTCTTCTCGCGACACCACGCACAATTTACTGTGAATTTTCACATTAGGGTTACCTAAAACGACTTTAATACCGGCGTCTGTCATACGTTTGGACCACGCGATATTGGCCTCTTCATCAAATCGAGCTCTAAGTTCAACAACAACCGTCACACTCTTACCATTGTCCACAGCATCAATTAACGAGTTGATAATACGTGATTGAGATGCAACCCGGTAAATGTTCAGTCGAATATGTTTAACTTGAGGGTCAAATGCCGCTTGACGAACAAATTCAGTGAAATGCAAGAATTCATGGTATGGATAATATAGAAGAATATCTTTGTCAGCGATTGCTTGGAAAACAGTATCATGAGTTGAAAATGATTTGTTAGAGATTTCGGCTAATGTTGGATTTTCAAGATAGCTACGCCCAACGTTTGGAAAGCCTATAAAGTCTTTAAAATTGCGATAGTGACCGGCAGTTTGAATGGTGTCCTCTGATGAAATTCTTAAGCGTTTGCGCAAGTCCTTGATCATATCATCAGGCATACCATCGTCGTGAATAATCCTGACTGGCTCAGCTATAAGGCGTTGCTTCATTCCCTCGGACATTTTTTCTACATAGCTTTCGTCAATTTCATCATTAATTGAGTATTCGGCATCTCGGGTTATTTTAAATGAGTAGGCGTCAGCGGAATCAAATTTCACAAAACCTGTGAAAATATCAGACAAACAGAGTTTGATGAGATCATCAATTAGGATAATCTGTTTTTTTACTTTGGTTTTTTCTGGTGGCAGCACCACAAAACGGCTTATTGCATTGGTTGGTATCTCTACAACGGCATACTTGGTATTTCGACCTTCTCTGCGCAAGGCAACGTCGAGATACACCGAACTATCATTTAAGCGTTGTATTAAGTGCCCTTTGCTATCCAGCAATATGGGGGCAACGTGCAGTAAGACCTTACTCTTAAAGTATTTACGAGCCCAAATAAGTTGACTTTCACTCAACTCTTCATGGCGAAGAATATGAATATTGTATCTTCTTAATGCCTTTGTAATATCACGGTGGATCGCGTCAAAGCGCTTTGATAAATGATGTACTTTTTCTTGAATACGTTTAAGAAGCGTTTCGAAAATAAACGCTTGCTCCTCATTTCCGTCATTGTGAGAAATCGTGATTTGGCGTTTTACGTCTGCAAAACGGACACGATAAAATTCATCCAAGTTGTTTGAATAAATCCCTAGAAAGCGAATACGCGCGATAATCGGATTGTTTTCATCTGCTGCTTCTTGCAAGACACGCTCATTGAATGACAACCAGCTAAGTTCTTTTGGATAGTAAAGTTCTTTATCGTTCATTATTACTCTTTAAATACTCATATAAACAAAATGGGCTAAGGGTATTTTAGCTGCTAAGTATGACAAACATTGTTAACTCTTTTCTATTTCTACCATCAAGTCATCAGTAATATCTTCGATCGCTATTTTTATATTCTCTAAATCCATTTGAGGAGATATTGAAACAATGATTTTTGCGGTAAACAACGGGTTACCCCAATTCGGTGCGCTTTCACACTCAGTGCTCATTTCGATAATATTCATATCAAATGTTTTTAAGGTAGACGTAATATCACTGACGATCCCTTTTCTATCATTACCAGTGACGAGAATAACTGCTTTTGCATCAAGTGAGTTCTCGTGGACGTTAGAGGGGAGTAAAGTGATATGTAAATGTGCAAGTTGATGGCAAGCTTGGACTAACTCTTGATGCTTTTCTTGCTCCAGCATGACTTCGATAAAGCCAGCAAATTGTCCTGAAAGTTGACAAAAACTACTCTTGAGCCAATTTCCTTCTGCATCAAGAATACATTTGGCGATCGCATCAACTAATCCTGGTTTGTCTTTGCCTATTAAAGTAAGTACCATTGCTTGCATAATAGAATTATCCTTAACTATTGATTTATCTTGAGTATAGTGGTTTAGTAGCCTCAAGTCATTCCGTGTTTTCTACCCAATTTAATATTTCAAATGAACCAGCAAGAACAACATCAATTTAATACTCGCAGATTTCGCAAAGACTGGATAACGCGCAAAGTCGTGACGGGTTTCGGTTGGCTAGTATTAGCGACTTTTTTATTATTGATTTGGCATATCTTCAGTAATGCTTTTCCTTTATTTAAAACACCTTCATTGTCACTAAACAATACCTCGTTGTTTGCACCAACAACCCAGTTGTCCGGTATAGTAGAGTTGAGCTCTGGGGTTCATTATTTGGGAGTTGATAAATGCGATCTAATCTTAATTGATAGGACCTCAATGGGTAAGGAGCCGATAGGCCATCAGCAAGGTGCTTCAGTTGAGACAAAACGTTTTCCGTTTTCTTGTCAACATGAAATCCTGTTGCCTGAACAAGGTGATCTGACCTACGTCGGCGTGATCACACCGAATCATTTATTTGAACTGTATAAATTATCTTATGAAAAACAGCAATATAGTCTCACGCTGGAAAGTTCTATCGCAATAAATTCAAACCGTAATGATAGTAATCAGCGATTTGACCTCGACACATCTAACGTTAATCCCTCTGAAGATCTGCGGGCATGGCAGTTTTCAAAATCGGGTAACTTTGTGATGTTAAGCAAGCTAGAAAACTTAACTCTGAGTACTTATTGGTTTGATAAAAAGCAACCGGCCGCGTTTAAACACTTTTTATATCAAGATATTGACCAATATCAAGTGATACCAAGATCAAGACAACTGCTCACAATATCGAAAAACATTATGTCGTTGATCGATAGTACAAATAAAGTAGTCGACCGACAGTTATTATCCCGCAACGTAGTACGCATCTTTTTATCTTCTAGCCAGCGCTCTTTTTTTACTCAAGACGCACAACATGTTTTAAGTAAATGGATAATGCTAAATGAGCAAGGGAATTTTGTTTTTCGGCATAACAAGGCTGATATCAGCGAGTTAGATGAGAGCGTTGAGCAAATGGCTTTTGATTCGGATTCGAATGCAGCGGTGATTTTGTCTAAAAAAGGCGACATCGCTTTTTTAAACCGAATGACAAATGAAATATTTAGTCCACAAGACATGGGGTTACCGGATGTTGACTTAAATTGGTTCGGTGATCGTTTATATGCGCTTGAGCA
>JBLHOI010000010.1:0-14782 GCA_047621375.1 Glaciecola sp. | reverse complement strand
TATATTTATGGATTTACGCTATTCTTTGTTGCTCGGCGTTTTAGTCGGATTTTCAGTATTAATTCCCTATATAGGCGCCGCAGTGGTAACTATACCCGTCGCTATTGTGGCCTTGTTCCAATTTGGTGTGACACCTGAATTTTGGTATCTAATGTTAGTATATACAATTATTCAAGCACTGGATGGCAATCTTATTGTGCCAGTATTGTTCTCTGAGGCAGTGAGTTTGCATCCTCTGTATATAATTATTGCTGTATTGGTATTTGGCGGGATGTGGGGTTTTTGGGGGGTCTTCTTTGCCATTCCACTAGCAACATTAGTAAAAGCAGTAATGACGGCTTGGTCGTCACCGACCCAGCTTGAATTTGAACCCGAGTCAAAGGAGAGTAAATAATATAATAAAAAAGACGGTCAATAGCCGTCTTTTTTATTATTCGCAATCTTTGACCAACGAATCTAGCACAACTTGATGATGCTCTTTTGTTTTAAATTTATCAAATACGTGACTGATAACGCCATTTTCGTCTATCAGAAAGCTCAGTCGGTGTATTCCGTCATACTCTTTACCCATGAATTTTTTCAAACCCCATACTCCGAAAGCGTTAGCCACAAGATGTTCCTCATCACTCAATAGAGTAAAGTTTAATGACTCTTTTTCAATGAATTTAGGTAAACGCTTTACTGGGTCGGGACTAATACCAAAAATAACAACGTTGTGTTTATCCAAATCACTCTTTATATCTCGCAATCCTTGAGCTTGGATGGTGCAACCAGGGGTCATTGCTTTCGGATAAAAATAAACAAGCACTTTCTTACCTGCATTATCGGCTAAAGATACTGGGTCGTCAGATTGATTTTGTAGGGTGAACAGAGGTGCTTTATCACCAACTTTCAATGTGTTCATTTTCTTCCTTAATTTGGTTATATGTTACTTTGCCTGATAGGCCTAATTTACACATAAGTTGTTTTATTTCTTCATCAAAATTGACTAAGTTTAATTCTTTTGTAGCGCTAAGCACCATTTTGCATTTAACGTTCTCGACATTAGTAGTTTTATCAACAAAGGTTTTTTGCCTAAATGCGCTAACAGAGACTTGTCGTTGAGCAATAAATCCGGTGACTTGTTTGATGATGCCTTTCGCATCTTCGCCAGAGAATTCCAAGTTAATAAGTTGTTCTAAATTTTGCTTGGCGTGGCCACTCGTGCGTTTTATCATGGAAAGCAGTTCATGCTGCATGCAAAGGCTACCCATCTGTAATTCTAGCTTTGTAATAGCCGATTGTGTACCTTCAACAATCATTGACAAGGAAAAATCCTTTCCATAGATAGCATGGCGACTATCGAGAATATTACAGCATTTGTCATGCACGCATGCGCTAATCTCACTTAAAATACCTAACTTGTCGGCACCTAAAATATTAACGATAATCTGTTGATTCATACTAATTCTGTGCTTATAAATTATATTCTTAATGTTAACACAAGAAAAAATTAAGCGACATTGTCGGTTAAAATATGTTTTTACATAAAACTTTCGAAAAAAATGTATTACCTGAAGCTATATATGCTTGTGTTTATTGCCGGTGAACACTAACATGTGCCGCATATTTAAGAGGGGGAATAATGTTTAAAGGAAGTTATGTCGCGTTGATAACACCTATGTTGCCTGATGGAAAGGTAGACGTTACTAGTTTAAAAAGATTGGTAGAGTTTCATCTACTCAACGGTACGCACGGTATTGTTGCAGTTGGGACAACTGGCGAATCAGCAACCTTGCCATTCAAAGAACATATTAACGTTGTTAAACTGATTATTGAGTTAGTCGATAAAAAAATACCGGTGATTGCTGGTAGTGGAGCTAATTCAACGACTGAAGCTATTTTCTTAAGTGAGCAAATGTCTGGGCTTGGTGTTGATGGCTTCTTAAGTGTAGTTCCATACTACAATAAGCCACAACAAGCTGGCATGGTTGCACATTTCAACGCCATAGCTGACGCCACGGATATACCATTAATATTATATAATGTGCCAGGACGAACAGTAGCCGATATGTTGCCAGAAACGGTGGCCGAGTTATCAAAGCATAAAAACATCGTTGGTATTAAAGATGCCACCGGCGATTTATCCAGGCTAGCGCAAACTAAATCGTTAGTTTCCGCTGACTTTTTGTTTTTTAGTGGTGACGATGAGTCAGGCTGCAATTTTATGTGCAATGGTGGCGATGGGGTCATTTCAGTTACAGCGAATATAACACCAAAGATAATGAGTGACATGTGTGAAGCAGTGTTACGAGGTGAATTACAACTAGCTCAGCAGTTGAATGAGCAGGTAATCGATTTGCATAGGGTTTTGTTTGTTGAACCAAATCCGGTTATGCCGAAGTGGGCATTATATAAAATGGGTCTTATAGACGATGCTTTTTTACGACTTCCAATGGTTTTACCGGAACTTAATAGTAAAAAAGCAATCGAAGATACTCTCAGTGCGTTGAATTTAATTTAGTTAGGTTTTGAATGAAATATAAAGTGGTAGGTTTAAGTCTCGTCGCATTTGCTATAGCTGGCTGCGCAGGCAAGGCAGAACGCGAAGTCGCTTCTGGCAGTTTCAAGTACCTGGAAGCGTCACAACACAAATCAATGGATGTTCCTGACGATTTAGACTCTCCAAATTATTCTCAACGTTATATTTTGCCTGAGTTGGGCGGAAATGCCCAGGTCGATCTAAAAGGTAAAAAACTAAAGGTGCTTCCACCGTCATTAATATTACCACTCGTAACGGGGACACATGTAGAGGAGGGTTCGGAGGAATCAAAAGTTCTGTTCGACCAAATCGATGACAGTGAGCCTTTACAAAAAACAGTCTGGGACACCGTGTTAACTTACCTTGAAAAGAAGAACGTTGGTGTTGAGACGTTTGATAAAGAAAGCAATATCCTGATCACTGACTGGGTTAATGAGGAAAGAGAAATTCCATCTAGTTGGTATGACTTCACTGGCAGTTCTGTATCAGTAAGTAAAAAGTTTAAATTTACAATGACGTTAGCGCCTCACGGTAGAACTGCAGCATTAAGGATAGAACTTATTGATTATGTAAACGAAGCGGGTAAGGCTGCAATCGAACAGGTTGATATTATTAGCAAACGGACTGAGGAAGCAAATTTCCTAAATAATGTTATTTCTGAATACGACTTTGGTATTCGCCTTGCGAACAATCAGCGGATAGCAACAATCCGCCAAGGTTTCAGTAGTGAGATGGGATTCAATTCAGATGGAGAACCTGCGTTTGTGGTTGATGCAGTTTTTGAAAATACATGGCCTCGTTTGCTACTTGTTTTACGTAAAATGGGATTTGATGTTAAAGATTTAGACCAGTCAACTGGCCTCTTGTTTGTTCAGTATAATGGTATTGAAAGTTCGTGGTGGTCGGGCTTGTTTGATAGTGAGGGTGAGATTGATATTGAGAAAAATGAATATCGCCTCAAGTTAGAAGGAATAGGGGAGAAAACGTCGGTCACCTTCATGGATGATGAAAGTAAGCCATTTGACGCGAAAAAAATGACCAAAATATTTGCACCATTTAAAGATTATATGGGCAATGAAGATCTAGATATTTAGCCTTAGGAACTCTTTCAATGCAAAAACGAGATGAATTATATCGCGGTAAAGCGAAAACTGTTTTTTTAACGGATGATGCTGACAAGTTAGTATTGTACTTTAGAAATGATACGTCGGCTTTTGATGGAGAAAAGATTGAACAACTTGAGCGTAAGGGCGAAGTTAATAATAAGTTCAATCATTTTATTATGCAAAAGCTTGAGGCAGCGGGTATAAAGACACAAGTCGAATCGTTAGTATCGGATACTGAATGTGTTGTAAAAAAATTAGAGATGATACCGGTCGAATGTGTTGTCAGAAACATAGCGGCAGGGTCAATGGTTAGGCGTCTCGGTGTAGAAGAAGGTCTGGTTTTGGATCCTCCTACGTTCGAATTTTTCCTGAAAAATGATGCCTTACACGATCCGATGGTTAACGATTATCACATTACCGCTTTTGGATGGGCAAGCCAAGACCAAATAGATGAAATGAAGCGCCTTACTTTTGCTGTGAATGATGTATTGAAACCATTATTTCAACAAGGCGGTATGTTGCTTGTCGACTATAAACTTGAGTTTGGTTTGAGCAATGGTGAATTAATTTTAGGTGATGAATTTACGCCTGACGGTTGTCGCCTTTGGGATAAAGAAACTCGCAAAAAATTAGATAAAGACAGATTTAGACAGGGTTTAGGCTCTGTCGTCGAGTCCTATATAGAAGTTGCGAAGAGGATTGGTCTCGAACTATAGAAGGCAAGCAATTGATAATGTTATTTTAAGAGTACCTCTAGGTACTCTTTTTTTTAGAGATATACTTTGAGCTGAGTTTTTTAAAATAAGTTTTTTTAGGAAAAATGATGAGACGAGAAAATATGATTAAAATAAATTTGTTAGTAATAGTCGCTATTTCTTGTTTCGCTAGTGGCATAAATGCGCAACAAAGCGACTTGAAACAGGTAGAGAATAACTTAAGGTCGGTAAATGCACAATTCGGTAAGGCTAGAATTGTCGTTGTGCGTGAGCTGAGCGAGGTGAAATTTCCAGGCCTGTATGAAGCGACTGTTGACGGGCAATCACTTGTTGTATCTAAAGATGGGACGATGGCGATTGTAGGGGACGTATTCGACTTAGAGAACATGGTTAACTTAACGCGAATAGCAAAGCAAAAAGGACAAGCAGATGCCGTTGAGCAAGAGATAGCAATGTTGAGCGATAAGGATTTAGTTATTTACCCCGCAAAAGGTAAATCTATAGGTCAGCTTTATGTGTTTTCTGATACTACCTGTGGTTACTGTAAAAAGTTACATTTAGAAGTTGAAGATTATCAAAATGCGGGTATAGATGTTAAATATATTCCGTACCCTAGAAGCCAGTTAGTAGATGGTGAACCAGCGTTTGAAAACATGAAACAAGTTATGTGTGCTAATGATAAAGCAAATGCAATGACTAAAATTAAAGCAGGGACTGATAATGGCGAATTTGTAAAAGAAAGTTATCCCCAAGAGTGTGTCGAAAGCATAAGAAAAGGACAGACTGCTGGCCGAAATGTTGGATTAGAAGGTACCCCGTTTATGTACTTAACAAAAGGTGATACTCGTGTTATTCCGGGCTACCAATCTTCAAGAATCATTATTTCTCTATTTAATCAGTAAACATTAATATAATTTGATATGTATATCACTAGTAGGTTTGCAGCAACAGGGTAAAATCTCATCATCATCTATGAAGGCGAGGGGATCGGTGGTGTATGTAACTTCACCAGAGATGAGTTTGGTGCGACAAGCACCGCAATAACCTTCTCTACAATGAAAGTGAACATCGATATTTTGCTGTTCGAGGTGAGACAATAATGAATCGTCGTTATTCCCACAATTAAAAGTGTCCGAGCCTTCAACTCGGACCTCATATAGTTCTGATTTCTCGGGCACGTTAGAGTTCGAATGCCTCGAAATCATCTGAAGCAACTTCACTGTCGATTTGACCGACAAGATAACTACTAATTTCAGTCTCTTGAGGGGCAACTTGCACGTTGTCTGAACTAAGATAGTTGTTCATCCATGGAAGTGGATTACTTTTGATATCAAAAGGCTGTCCCATGCCGATTGCGGCCATTCGATGGTTAGCGATATATTCTACATACTGACATAGTATTTCTTCATTGAGGCCTAACATTGAGCCATTTTTAAACAAATAATGAGCCCATTCTTTTTCTTGCTCTACTGCTTTCAAAAAGATAGCTTTTGCTTCTTCGTGACATTCGGCAGCAATTTCAGCCATTTCAGGGTCATCTTTCCCTTTTGCCCACAAATTAAGAATATGTTGAGTTGAGGTTAAATGGATATTCTCGTCGCGAGCGATGAGTCGAATTATCTTTGAATTACCTTCCATTAATTCACGTTCTGCGAATGCAAATGTACAGGCAAATGAAACATAAAAACGTATTGCTTCTAGGGCGTTCACAGAGTTCATGCACAAATACAATAACTTTTTTAATTCTCGCATATTAATGACGTGAGTTTCGCCATCTATTATGAACTCGCCTTCACCCTGTGTTTGCCACAATTGCGTTGCAAAGATAAGGTCGTCGTAGTATTTAGAGATGTCAGAAGCACGCTTCTTAATTTCTTCATTTACGACGATGTCGTCAAAAATAGAGCTAGGGTCAGAAAACAGGTTGCGTAAAATGTGCGTGTAAGAACGTGAATGTATGGTTTCAAAGAACGACCATGTTTCTACCCAAGTTTCTAATTCTGGAATAGATACGATAGGTAAAAACGCAATGTTTGGACTACGACCTTGAATTGAATCAAGCAAGGTTTGATACTTTAAGTTGGAAGTGAAAATATGTTTTTCAGCATCCGACAATTTTTGAAAATCCATTCTATCTTTACTTACGTCAACTTCTTCAGGACGCCAGAAGAATGAGATCTGTTTTTCAATTAGTTTTTCGAAAATAGGGTGCTTTTGCTGATCGTAGCGAGCAACGTTAACCGGATTACCGAAAAACATTGGCTCAAGCATCGTATCATTACTTTCTTGATTAAATGTTGTGTATTTCATTGTTTTATATTGCCACTTATTGAGTTAATCAAATGAATCTATATTTTACAAGCACCGCCGGCGCAATCGTCATCTTCTTCTATAATAACTTCTTGTGCTGGTTTCGACGTGGCTTCTTCTACATAAGCTTTGTCTGTATTGTCTGTGGCGCCGTCTCTAGTGTTGTGATAATAAAGTGTTTTAATACCTAATTTGTAGGTAGTTAGTAAGTCTTTCAACAACAGTTTCATTGGTACTTTGTTGCCTTCATAATTGCCTGGGTCGTAACTAGTATTGGCTGAAATAGCTTGGTCAATAAATTTCTGCATAATGGCGACCAACTGCAAGTAACCGTCATTCGATTTAAGCTCCCAGAGTAACTCATAGCTATCTTTCAAACGCTGATACTCTGGAACCACTTGTTTCAAAATGCCATCTTTACTAGCCTTTATACTGATATGACCGCGTGGCGGTTCAATACCATTGGTGGCATTTGAAATTTGTGATGAAGTCTCTGACGGCATAAGCGCTGATAATGTACTATTTCGTAAACCATGCTTGACGATATCATTACGAAGGGTATCCCAATCGTAATGAAGAGGCTCATTACAAATACCATCGACGTCTTTTTTGTAGGTATCAATAGGCATTAAGCCTTGCGAGTAAGTCGTTTCGTTAAACTTAGGACAAGCGCCCTTTTCTTTGGCTAACTCCATTGAAGCTTTCAGTAGATAATACTGCATGGCTTCAAATGTTCTATGTACCAGACCGTTTGCACTGTGATCGCTGTATTTAACACCGTTTTTAGCTAGGTAGTAAGCTAAATTAATCACACCAACACCTAACGTACGTCTGCCTACCGTTGCATTATATGCGGCAGGAACCGGATAGTCTTGATAATCCAACAGGCTGTCCAGAGCGCGCACTGCCAGGTCAGACAATTCTTCCAACTCGTCTAAGTTCTTTATTTCGCCAAGGTTAAACGCTGATAAAGTACAAAGCGCAATTTCACCTTCTTCATCGTTAATATGTGACAGTGGCTTTGTTGGCAGAGCAATTTCTAAACATAAGTTGCTTTGTCGCACTGGTGCAAATTTTGGATTGAATGGACTATGAGTGTTGCAGTGATCAACATTCTGCAAATAAATTCGACCCGTACTTGCACGTTCTTGCATAAATAAACTGAACAATTCAATGGCTTTAATGCGCTTTTTACGAATACTGTCGTCAACTTCATACATTGAATATAAGCGTTCGAATTCTGCTTGATCTGCAAAGAATGCATCATATAACCCGGGTGTATCTGACGGGCTAAATAAAGTGATGTAATCGTCTTTAATCATTCGGGTATACATTAATTTATTAAATTGTACACCGTAATCCAAATGACGAACTCTGTTCTCCTCAACACCTCTATTATTTTTTAATACTAGTAACGATTCAACTTCCATATGCCACAAAGGATAGAAAAGAGTCGCTGCACCACCACGAACACCGCCTTGCGAGCAACTTTTAACCGCAGTCTGAAAGTGTTTGTAAAAAGGAATGCAACCCGTGTGGAAAGCTTCTCCGCCTCTGATGGGGCTACCTAATGCTCTAATACGACCGGCATTAACACCAATACCAGCGCGTTGGCTCACGTACTTTACAATTGCTGACGCTGTTGCATTAATTGAGTCTAAGCTATCACCCGCTTCAATCAAAACGCATGAACTGAATTGACGAGTAGGCGTTCTAACGCCCGCCATTATTGGCGTTGGTAGGGAGATCTTGAACATCGATGTAGCGTCATAAAAACGTTTTATATAATCCATCCGGGTTTCAATCGGGTATTTTGCAAATAAACACGCTGCGACGAGAATATATAAAAACTGAGCGCTTTCATAGATCTCACCGGTGACACGATTCTGTACTAAATACTTACCCTCTAGCTGCTTGACTGCAGCATAACTGAAGTTCATATCACGCCAATGATCAATAAAATTATCCATCTCTTCAAATTCGGCTTGTGTATAATCTAGCATTAGATGAGCGTCATACTTTTTAGCTTCAACCATTTTCTTTACGTGGTCGTAGAGAGCTGGAGGTTCAAATTGACCGTAGGCCTTCTTACGTAAATGAAAAATAGCCAAACGTGCAGCAAGGTATTGATAATCCGGAACTTCAGTTGAAATAAGGTCGGCTGCAGATTTGATCATCGTTTCGTGAATTTCTGCTGTTTTGATGCCATTGTAAAACTGAATTTGAGCTTTTATTTCGACTTGTGAAACTGACACATCAGTTAAACCGTTAGCAGCCCATTTTACGACTTTGTGGATCTTATCTAATTCAATGGGTTCTTGTGTGCCGTTTCTTTTTGTCACTAGAAGAGTACTATTCATTTTTTATTACCGCTCTTTGGTCTGCGCCGATTTGTTTAGCTCGATTTAAAGTCCCTTAAATCCTTACCAAGAAAACACCGAGATATTATGTAATTATTCTCACACCTATGGTTTGGTGTTTGCAACCTGATGAACACAAGATAGTGTTGTTTTGGGTTGGATGCAACCCAACATGTAGTGTTTTTTGATGCTTTTTGCACTAGTTTATAGTTCAGTTAGTAATGACTAACGTCAACGAGAGCAAATCAGCAAGGTTATAAAGGATGCAACTGAATTAATTTATTTTATTTTATTATAAAATAAATTAGTCTAACAAGCGTTTCCTCATACTTTTTCGTTGTAACTAAAAGCGTACATCTAGTGTTTACATATTAAAAAACACACTAGATATGGTGGTTATCGGGGCTTTTCGCAATAAAGTATGTAATTTACATCAACGTTTTTATTTGACAGATAATAAGTATTGTTAAGTGGGTTCAGATGGAGGCCAGTTATCGCTTTTGGTACCAAACTAGTGCGTTCTATCCATCCCGTCATTTCAGCGGGAGTAATGAACTTCTTATGATCATGTGTTCCTTTTGGCACTATGTTAAGAACATACTCTGCCCCTAGGATCGCCATAATCCAAGACTTCATATTTCTGTTGAGAGTAGAAAAGAAAATTTTACCCCCTGGTTTTACTATATTTGCGCAAGCTTGAATAACCGAAGCGGGGTCGGGCACATGTTCCAACATCTCCAAACAAGTAACAATGTCCTTACTTTCAGGAAAGTCACGTGCGTAGTCTTCCGCACTGCTTAACTCATAATTAACATTGATAGCCGACTCCAAACCGTGCAACTTAGCTACATCCAGTGAATCTTTAGCTAAGTCAATTCCTGTTACTATAGCACCAATCTTCGCCATCGACTCGGCAAGAATTCCGCCACCGCAACCTACATCTAAAATCTCTTTTGCAAGCAATCCATGAGACTTTTCTTCTATAAAAGAGAGTCGCACCGGATTTATATCATGAAGAGGTTTAAACTCACCATTAAGATCCCACCATTTGGATGCCAGTGCGGAAAACTTCGCTATTTCATTATTATCAACGTTAACTACAGTCATGTCATCCTCAAAGAGTTCTTGTTTTTTCAGTCTTTAACGCCGTTAAGCACATTAACTGACAATTTTTATACGAATTATTATGACATACATCTACATATTCAACAGCCTTAATGATAATATCTATTGGCCAAGCCTTGGCTAACAATAACAAGTGAGCTATTTACGTCAGATCAACGTCTATTTATAGAATAGATAGCATCAGCTTGTAAATGCTCTACAAATAATAAAGGACAGTGCAGTTTATGACTGATAACGCTAAAGAAATCCTGCCGATTAATATCGAAGATGAATTAAAGAACTCTTACTTAGATTATGCGATGAGTGTCATCGTTGGTCGTGCGCTTCCCGACGTAAGAGATGGCTTAAAACCAGTTCACCGCCGAGTTTTATTTGCGATGAATGAGTTGAAAAATGATTTCAACAAGCCTTATAAAAAGTCTGCCCGAGTCGTTGGTGACGTCATTGGTAAATATCATCCTCACGGTGACTCAGCTGTTTATGACACGATAGTTCGTATGGCTCAGCATTTTTCACTGCGCTATATGCTGGTTGACGGTCAGGGTAACTTTGGTTCAGTTGATGGTGATTCTGCTGCTGCAATGCGTTATACCGAAATTCGCATGTCAAAAATTGCACATGAATTACTCGCTGATCTTGAAAAAGAAACAGTTAATTTTGTTCCAAACTATGATGGTCAGGAACATATTCCAGAGGTTTTACCGACTCGCGTTCCTAATTTATTGATTAATGGTTCATCTGGTATTGCAGTTGGAATGGCTACAAATATTCCACCACATAATCTAACCGAAGTGGTGAATGGTTGTATCGAACTTATAAACAACCCCGATTTAAGCATCGATGAATTATTAGAAATCATCCCTGGTCCCGATTTCCCTACAGCGGCATTTATCAGCGGTCGAAAAGGTATAGTAGAAGCTTATAAAACAGGTCGCGGTAAAATTTACCTTCGAGCCAGAGCTGAAATTGAACAAGAAGATAATGGCAAAGAAACGATCATTGTTCATGAATTGCCTTATCAAGTTAACAAAGCACGCCTGATCGAAAAAATTGCAGACTTGGTTAAAGAAAAGCGTATTGAGGGTGTTTCTGCACTGCGAGATGAATCTGATAAAGATGGCATGCGCATCGTCATTGAGGTAAAGCGCAATGAATCTGGCGAAGTATTACTAAATCATTTGTACGCGAATACGCAACTTCAAACTGTGTTTGGTATCAATATGGTTGCGCTAGATAATAAGCAACCGCGCATTTTTAATCTAAAAGAAATATTACAAAAATTCGTATTGCACCGTCGCGAAGTAGTAACTCGAAGAACTGTTTTTGAGTTGAAAAAAGCGCGAGATAGGGCTCATATTCTGGAAGGTTTAGCTATCGCATTGGTCAACATTGACCCGATAATTGAAATGATCAAAGCGTCGCAAAGTCCGTCTGATGCAAAGAAGTCGTTAATAGCCCAAGGTTGGGACTTAGGCGATGTTGCAGAAATGCTGTCAAGATCTGGCAATGACGCAGCTCGCCCTGATTGGTTAGCAGCAGATTTTGGGATCCGCGATGGGCAATACTTCTTAACAGAAGAGCAAGCCCAAGCGATCCTAGATTTACGTTTAAACAAATTAACGGGTCTTGAGCACGATAAGATATTAGATGAATACAAAGCGTTGCTTGATATTATCGCAGAGCTATTACATATATTGGCTAGTTCAGAGCGATTGATGGAAATCATTCGGGAAGAATTAGAGGCCATCCGTGATGAATTTGGCGACGAACGCCGCACAGAAATAACTGCAGCTACCCACGATATCGATATTGAAGACTTAATTGAACGTGAAGATGTTGTTGTTACTTTATCTCGTGAAGGCTATGTTAAATATCAGAAACTTTCTGACTATGAAGCTCAAAGACGCGGTGGTAAAGGCAAGTCAGCAACAAAAATGAAGGGTGAAGACTTTATTGAAAAATTGCTAGTTGCTAACACGCATGATCATATTCTTTGTTTCTCCACAAGAGGCAGATTATACTGGCTCAAAGTTTATCAATTGCCACTTGCTAGCCGAAACGCACGTGGTCGCCCAATTGTTAATATTCTTCCTCTTGAAGAGGGCGAGCGTATTACTGCTATCCTTCCAATTCAAGAATTTGAAGCTGGCAAATTTGTATTTATGGCGACAACAAACGGTACGGTTAAGAAAACTGAACTAACTCAATATTCACGTCCAAGAGCTAACGGTATTATCGCGGTTAATTTAAATGATGGAAATGAATTGATAGGTGTCGATTTAACAGACGGGCAAAGTGAAATTATGTTGTTCTCTGACGCTGGTAAAGTAGTTCGATTCAGCGAAGAGCAGGTCCGTCCAATGGGCAGAACAGCCACCGGTGTCCGAGGTATTCGCTTAATGGAAAGTGAGAAAGTGGTTTCTCTCATTGTGCCGCAGGGCGAAGGCGACATTTTAACGGCAACTGAGAATGGTTTTGGTAAACGTACGCCAATTGAACAATACCCAGCTAAGAGTAGGGCAACGAAAGGTGTTGTTTCTATCAAGGTGTCAGAGCGCAACGGCCTGGTTGTTGGTGCTATTCAAGTAGATGAAAGCAAAGAAATTATGCTTATCAGTGACAAAGGAACGTTGGTTCGCACACGAGCGTCAGAAGTGTCTACAGTTGGACGAAATACACAAGGTGTTCGTTTAATTAGAACGGCTGAAGACGAACTTGTGGTAGCGCTTCAACGTATCGATGAAGTTGAACAAGAAATACTTGAAGACCTAGATGGAGAGCCAACAGAAAACCCAGCTGAAACTGCGGAGTCGGCTAATACTGACTCATCCAACGAAACTCCTGATGCAGATACGCCAACTGACTCAGAATAAGTATTAATTACGCGAAAAAGTAATTAGTTAAAGTGTATAAATAAGCGGCGTTTTGCCGCTTATTTTGTTTTTGGAAAATGAAAATCAATGCAAAACATATTTAATTTTAGTGCTGGTCCGGCCATGCTTCCACAAGAAGTGATGCAGCAAGCCCAGGAAGAGTTTATCGATTGGCAGGGCTTAGGTACCTCCGTAATGGAAGTGAGCCACAGAGGCAAACCTTTTATGGCGGTTGCTGAACAGGCTGAAGCAGATCTTCGTGATCTACTTCAAATTCCCCATAATTATACCGTTCTTTTTATGCATGGTGGTGGTAGAGGGCAGTTTTCAGCAGTACCGTTAAATATTTCAAAACCATCGGATTTAAGCCAGCACTTAGTATCGGGCCAATGGTCTATTGGCGCAGAACAAGAAGCGCAAAAATTTTGTCGAAGCAAGATTGTTGCAACTTGCAAAGAAATTGACGGTAAAATGTATGTACCCAAACAAGACGAATGGTCAATTGCTGAAGAATCGGGATATTTTCACTATTGCACGAATGAGACTGTGGATGGCATTGAAATAAATTGGGTGCCAAAATCAGACAGTGGCAATGTTCCAATCGTGGCTGATATGTCCTCGAATATATTGTCCAAGCCCATAAACATAAACGACTTCGGTGTCATTTATGCAGGTGCACAAAAAAATATAGGTCCATCGGGACTATCAGTTGTGATTGTGCGAAATGACCTCGTCGGGATCTCTAGAGAGGATACGCCTGCGATTTTTGACTATCAGTTACAAGCAAAAAGTGGGTCGATGTATAACACGCCACCTACTTTTTCTTGGTATCTGGCGGGATTAGTCTTTAAATGGCTAAAAGCGCAAGGCGGCTTAGGTGCAATTGCGACGCTAAATAAGCGAAAGAGTGATGTTTTATATAGCCAAATCGATGCTACTGGTTTTTATAAAAATAATGTGCATAACGATTACCGCTCAAAAATGAATGTCACCTTTAAATTGAGTGATGAGTCCCTCAATGATTTATTTTTAGAACAAGCTGAACACAATGGCCTAGTTGCACTGAAGGGACACAGAGCGGTAGGTGGCATGCGTGCAAGTATATATAATGCAATGCCGTTAGCAGGAGCTCAAGCTTTAGCTGATTTTATGCAAGAATTTGAAAGGAAAAATGGATAGATGGAAAGCTTAACTCTTGAGCCGATTAGACATGTTGAGGGTGAAATAAATGTACCAGGTTCAAAAAGTTTATCAAACCGAGCGCTGCTTTTAGCCGCTTTGGCAAATGGTAATACGACACTAACTAACTTATTAGATAGTGACGATATAAAGCACATGCTAAACGCGTTAACCCAATTAGGTGTTAGTTACCGCCTCAATGATGATAAAACCGAGTGTGAGGTCATTGGTCTTGGTGGTGCGTTTTCGAACGATAAGCCCCTTTCATTATTTTTAGGCAACGCAGGTACTGCTATGCGTCCACTTTGCGCGGCGCTTGCGTTTTCAAACGTAGATGTTGAGCTAACCGGTGAACCACGCATGGAAGAGCGTCCGATAGGTGACTTGGTTGATGAATTGGTAAATGCGGGTGCAGATATAACTTACTTAAAAAATACAGGTTATCCGCCGCTACTAATTAAAGGTCGGCAATTAAAAACCACGTCATTTAAGATTGACGGCTCTGTTTCAAGTCAGTTTTTAACCGCACTATTAATGGCAGCTCCTTTGTTACAGCATGAAGTAAGTATTCATATCGTAGGCGAACTTGTCT